>JANQMQ010000162.1 GCA_028279995.1 Candidatus Phaeomarinibacter sp.
CAGCTTCAGCCGCTCGGGGCTTTCCACTTTATCCGCAAAGTCCTTCACCGTGCGCGGATCGGTGATGTCGCGGGTCTGGGCCACGTCGGACATGATGTGATGTTCCAGCACCAGCCAGGCCACGGTGTCTGTCTCCGCCGGTGTGAGACCCAGGCGCGGCCCGAGCTTCTTCGCGATCTTGGCGCCAGCAATGGAATGATCCTCCGGGCGGCCCTTGGCGATGTCGTGCAGGAACATGGCGAGGTAGATCACCTTGCGTGACTGCACCTTCTGCATCAGGTCATTGGCCAGACGGTGCTGGTCCGCATCCACTCCCTTCTCGATGCCGGAGAGAATGTGGATCGCGTGGATCAGGTGCTCATCAGCCGTGTAGTGGTGATACATGTTGAACTGCATCAGCGCGACGATGCGGCCGAAGTCGAGCACGAAGCGGCCGAGAACGCCCGCCTCGTTCATGCGACGCAGGGCGATGTCGGGCGTGTGTTCGGACACCAGGATGTCGCAGAATAGCCGGTTGGCTTCATCGTTCTTGCGCAGGCTGGCATCCACTAGCTTGAGGGACCGGCGCACAAGGCGCAGGGCATCGGGGTGAATGTCCGTACCGGTCATTTCGGCTGTGTGGAACAGGCGAATGATGTTGACGGGATCGCTTGAAAACAGATCATCCGTACCCGCATTAATGCGCGAGCCGTCGAGCACGAAGCCCTGGGGCAACGGGTCTGCCCCGCGCCGGGCCTTTGCGCCGAAACTGACCGCTTCAATCAGCGGGGCAAGGCGATTGCGCAGGCGCTCAGCGGCATTGGCAGCCGGAGCAGCCTTGCGCTGCTGGTCTTCCAGGGTGGCGCAGAAGATGCGGGTCAGATCGCCCACATCCTTGGCGACGAGAAAGTAGTGCTTCATGAAGCGTTCCACGTCCTTCATGCCGCCATGGGCGACATAACCGAGACGGCGGGCCATCTCGATCTGGATGTCGAAGCTCAACCGGTCTTCCGGGCGGCCGGTGACGAAATGGAGGTGGCAGCGCACCGCCCAGAGGAATTCTTCCGCCCGCATGAAGCTGCGCATTTCGCTCTGGCGGAACACACCCTTTGCCACAAGCTCACGGGGGTCCTGCACGCCGTAGAGATATTTGCCAATCCAGAACAGGGTGTGCAGGTCGCGCAGGCCGCCCTTGCTCTCCTTGATGTTGGGTTCCACCAGATAGCGTGACTGTCCGGCGCGGGCGTGGCGCTCGTCGCGCTCTTCAAGTTTGAGTTTCACGAACTCGCGGCCGGTGCCGGGCACCAGCTGGTTCCAGAACGCGTCCATCAGGTCATCAAACAGCGGCTCGTGGCCCCACAGGTAGCGGGCCTCGAGAATGGTCGTGCGGATGGTGATGTCTTCGCGTGACAGACGGATGCACTCGCTGACGGAGCGGGTGGCGTGGCCGACCTTCAGGCCCAGGTCCCACAGCATGTAGAGCATGTATTCGACAACGCTCTCGCCCCAGGGCGTCTGCTTGTGCGGCAGCAGGAACAGCAGGTCGATGTCGGACTGGGGCGCCAGGGTGCCGCGGCCATAACCGCCGACGGCAACGATGCAGATGTTTTCAGCTTCGGTGTGGTGGGCGGACGGGAAGGCATGCACCCGGCAATAATCGTAGAGCGCCTGGATGATGACATCCTGCAGGTAGCACAGGCTTTCCGCAGTCGTGATGCCCTTCATGCCCGCTTCCAGCGCCTCGCGGATCACCGTGCGCCCGTCTGCCATGGTGGTCTTGAGCAGGTCCAGCACGGCGGCGCGCTGGTCCATGTCATTGCCCGCGTGCTCGCGGAAGGAGGCGGTCAGGGCAACACGCAGCGCTTCCCCGTCAACGATTTTATCCGGAGACAGGGTGACGGCGACAGATGAGGGGGATCGGGCAGGTTTCTTGGCTGTGCTCATGGATACAGATATAGCGCGTTTGTGCAGACTTTTCTGCCGCAATTGCAGGCATTTACATAGCCCAGGCGGCTAATTGTCATCTGCCAGCTTGCGGCGCAGGGCGTAGATCAGGTCCAGCGCGTCGCGTGGTGTCATTTCGTCCGGGGCGGCCTCCGCCAGCGCTTCCCGGATGGGGTCGGGTCCCGACGGTGCGTGACCCGATGAT
>JANQMQ010000406.1 GCA_028279995.1 Candidatus Phaeomarinibacter sp.
CAGGATCGGCGTGTGGATCTGCCGATGATGGGGACCACTACCGTGGAGTTGGCTGCAGCGGCAGGTCTTGCCGGTATCGCCATTGAAGCCGGCGGAGCCATTGTGTTCGACCGTGAGGAAGTTGCCAGACTGGCGAATGAGGCCGGGATGTTTGTATACGCCTTCCCCAAAACGCCTTCCGACCCGGACTTGCCTAAATGAGCCAGCTTCCTCAGGTACAGGCTACGCCACTTCGCGTCATGCTTGTTGCCGGTGAACCGTCCGGAGACATTCTTGGTGCGGAATTGATGGCAAGCCTGCGCCAGTCATCTCCTGTGCCGGTCGAGTTCAGCGGCATCGGCGGTGACCGCATGACGGCAGAAGGTCTCGACAGTCTGGTCGATATGTCCGAGATCGCGGTCATGGGCCTGCGGGAAGTGGTGCCGCGTATTCCCCTCATACTTCGGCGCGTGTCAGAGACCATACGCAATGCTGTGGCCGCTGATCCCCATGTTGTGGTGATTATCGATTCACCGGATTTCACCCATCGGGTCGCCAAGGGCATTGCCAAGCGTGCACCGCATATTCCCATCATCAACTATGTGTCGCCGCAGGTCTGGGCCTGGCGCCAGGGGCGGGCCGCCAAAATGGCAACATATCTTGCTCATGTTCTTGCCCTGCTGCCGTTCGAACCGGACTTTTATGCCGACAAGTCGACTTTGGCGTGTACGTTCGTAGGGCATCCGGTGCTGGAGCGCGTCAAGCTTGGCGGTGGAGAAGAATTCCGTACACGGCATAATATCGCGAAGGACGCGCCAGTTCTTGCCCTGTTGCCGGGCAGCCGTCCCAACGAGGTGAAGGGACTCATAGAAATTTTCCTGCAGACTGCACGGCGGTTGCGCAAGGAACTGCCCGGCCTGGTCGTGGTTTTGCCGACCGTGCCAAACGTATCAACCCTGGTTCGAGAGAAACTGGCCGGTGAAAGCCTTCCCCTGATACTCGTTGAGGATCAGGCAGAAAAGTTCGCCGCCTTCGACGCCGCAGACGCTGCGCTGGCGGCATCCGGGACAGTATCACTTGAACTTGGCCTGGCGAGGGTTCCGACGGTCATCGGTTACCGCATCGAACGCATCACGGCTTTCATCATTCGCCGTCTCGCCAAGGTGGAAAGCATCGTGCTCGCCAATCTGGTGCTTGGTCGAAAGGTCATTCCGGAGTATCTGCAGGAAGAATGCGAGCCGGAGACGTTGGCTTCTGCCCTCAAGCCCCTGATGACGGATACACCTGAGCGCACCGAGATGATTGATGCGCTGAGCGAAATGAGGACGCGGCTGGGCGATGATGGTGGCCTGAAGCCTGCGGAGCGCGCGGCGGAAGTCGTGCTCTCAATTGCCCTTCCCGAACAAGAACGCCGGGCCGCCCACCTGCCGCAACAGCAGCAGTAGGACGACCCGGCGCAGGGTCTTGTTCCGGTTGTGCCGTCTTTAGCGGCTTGCGCGGTCCGTATATTCGCGCGTCGGATAGCCAGTGTAGAGCTGACGCGGACGGCCGATACGCTGGCTTGGGTCCTCGATCATTTCCTTCCACTGGGCAATCCAGCCGACGGTGCGGGCGAGGGCGAACAGCACGGTGAACATGTCTGTCGGGAAACCAAGTGCCCGCAGCGTGATGCCGGAATAGAAGTCGATGTTGGGGTAGAGCTTCTTCTCGACGAAGTACTCATCTTCCAGTGCGATCTTCTCGAGTTCCATGGCCACGTTGAGCAGCGGATCATCCTTGATGCCCAAGGTTGCCAGCACTTCGTGGCAGGTCTGCTGCATGACCGTCGCGCGCGGGTCATAGTTCTTGTACACGCGGTGACCAAAGCCCATAAGGCGGAACGGGTCGTTCTTGTCCTTGGCCTTCTGCACATATTCGGGAATGCGATCCACGCTGCCGATTTCCATCAGCATGTTCAGCGCTGCCTCATTGGCGCCACCGTGGCTGGGCCCCCACAGGCAGGCAATGCCCGCCGCGATGCAGGCAAACGGGTTGGCGCCAGATGAACCGGCAAGACGCACGGTGGATGTGGAAGCGTTCTGCTCGTGGTCCGCATGCAGAATGAAGATACGGTCCATGGCGCGAGCCAGAACCGGGTCCACCTTGTATTCCTCAGCCGGTACCGCGAAGCACATATGCAGGAAGTTTTCCGCATAGGAGAGATCGTTGCGTGGATACACAAACGGCTGACCCATGGAGTACTTGAACGCCATGGCAGCCAGTGTCGGCATCTTGGCGATGAGGCGGCGGCTGGCAATCATCCGCTGCTCGGGATCATTGATGTCCGTTGAGTCGTGATAGAACGCTGACAGGGCGCCGACGACACCGGTCATGATGGCCATCGGGTGCGCATCACGGCGGAAGCCGCGATACAGGTAGTTCAGCTGCTCATGCACCATGGTGTGATAGGTGATGGCTTTCTCGAATTCCTGATACTGCGCTTCCGTCGGCAGGTCGCCTTCCAGCAGCAGGTAGCAGGTTTCGATGAAATCGCCTTTTTCGGCGAGCTGGCCAATCGGGTAGCCGCGATGCAGCAGGATACCCTGTTCGCCGTCAATGAACGTGATCTTGCTTTCGCAGCTTGCCGTTGATGTAAAGCCCGGGTCGTAGGTGAAGCGGCCGCTCTGTCCGTAGAACTTGGAGATGTCCACGACATCCGGACCCACAGACCCCGCATAGACCGGAAGGTCGTAGTTGGTGCCTTCTACATCGATCTTGGCGGTGGCTTTGGGACCACCCTTCATTCCGTACTCATTCATAGCTCTAAAAGCCCCGTTGTTATGTCGGACGACTACCAACGCCGTTTGCAACGGCTTGCCGGGACATCATCCGGGTTAGTCCAAAAGCCTGCGCGTCTGTCTTTTTGCTTTTGCGCAGTCTTCGTTGTGTCGGCTGCCTCTTCTCACTCAGGCGGCCTGATCCTTGATGCGGGCAAGGCTTTCGTCCTTGCCCAATACGGCCAGCACATCGAATATGCCGGGCGATGTCGTTGTTCCCGTCAGGGCAGCGCGCAATGGCTGCGCGACCTTACCGAGCTTCAATTCCTTTTCTTCCGCGAAGGCGCGAACGGCGCTCTCAAGATCATCGAGCGACCAGTCGGGCAACGCCTCAAGTTTGGGCGCAATGCCGGCGAGAACGCCACGACCGCTGTCATCGAGAAGTTTCGCCGCCTTCTCATTGATCGGCAGTGGGCGCGCTTCAATGAGGAAGCGGGCGCTTTCTGCCAGATCGTCAATCGTCTTGGCGCGTTCCTTGAGGCCGGGCATGGCGGCGACAAGTGAGGCGCGGATGTCCTCTGCGACCTGCCAGCCCTTGACGTCGCGCATCATGCGTAGCGTCTCGTCAGCCAGGCGCGTGTCATCCGCCTCGCGCATGTGAATGCCGTTGAGATTGGCGAGCTTCACGAAATCGAACTTGGCCGGTGACTTGCCGATAGCCTCAAGGCCGAACCACTCAATGGCCTGTTCAGTGGAAAACACCTCGTCGTCGCCGTGGCTCCAGCCCAGGCGCGCCAAGTAGTTCCGCATCGCTTCGGGCAGATAGCCCATGTCGCGATATTCTTCTGCGCCCATGGCACCATGGCGCTTGGAGAGCTTGGCGCCGTCCGCCCCGTGGATCATCGGCACATGGGCATATTCAGGCACGTCCCAGCCCAGCGCCTTCAACAGATTGATCTGCCGCGCCGCGTTGGTCAGATGATCGTCACCACGGATCACATGGGTGATGCCCATGTCGTGATCGTCTACGACGACAGACAGCATGTAAGTGGGCGAACCGTCCGAGCGCAGCAGGATGTAGTCATCCATCACCGCATTGGGGATGGTCACGTCGCCCTGAACATGGTCGCGGATGACGGTTTCACCCTCACGCGGCATCTTGAGGCGGATCACCGGCGCCACGCCTTCAGGTGCCTCAGACGGATCGCGATCCCGCCACCGGCCGTCATAGCCCTGTCGTTTGCCTTCCGCCTTGGCCTTCTCACGCATCTCGGTCAGCTCTTCAGGTGACGCGTAGCATTTGTAGGCCTTGCCTT
>JANQMQ010000417.1 GCA_028279995.1 Candidatus Phaeomarinibacter sp.
GCCAAGGGCACGCCCCGTGAGCCCCGCCCTGGCGCTCTCCTGCAGCCACCCGTGGGGTCTAGGCCCCTGGAAAATCCCCCGGTTTCTCCTGCAGTTTGCCCCCGGTTTCTCCCCGGTTTCTTCTTCAGTTTTGCCCCCCAGTGGCGTCCAAGGTGGTGTCCGCAGTGGCGCTCAAGGTGGCGTCCAGGAGCCTAGTGACTGGGTCACTACAAGGTGGCGTCCGCTAGCCTGGATTCCCACAAGCCGCCGCTGGTCTAACGGCGCAGAGGAAGCGATGTAGCGCGGACTTAGGCCAAACGCTGATGTGCGTTAACTTTGCGCTAAACATTTCCACTGTAGTCCACGGTCTTATCGTAGATTGCTGGAAATTCAGCTGCAGCGTTCCTCTTCAGCGAGTTAAGCGTATTTCCTCATATTTACTTGATTAACCATGATGCAACCCGTTGTATCTTGACAAACTAACCTGCGTGAGACATAGTGGAACTATGTCTATCGGCGCAGAAAAAAAGATAACAAATGCCGCCGCCTTCTTCCTTGAGCCAGTCAACTCCACTCACCGCCAGTACGAGGCTCTGCGCGCCTTCTTCGTCGACGGATTGCCCTCGGCCGAGGCCGCACGCCGCTTCGGCTACACTGCAGGGAGCTTCCGCGTGCTTTGCCATGAGTTTCGCCAGAATCCATCGCGCGAGTTCTTCCGTGCACCGCAGAAGGGGCCGAGCGCGACCCCGAAGCGGGATCGGGTGCGCGAGCAAGTGCTTTGCCTGCGCAAGCAAAATCTGTCGATCTATGACATCAGCAAATCCCTGGAAGAGTCCGGCCATCGCCTCAGTCCTGCCGCCGTTTCCCTCATCCTCAAGCAAGAGGGCTTCGCGCGCTTGCCGCGGCGCCGCGATGAGGAGCGCCCCGGCGCGGCGCGTCCGGATACCGCCGCAGCGGCCGATATGCGTCAGCTCGAGCTTGCCCCGCGACGGTTTCGCACCCGCTTCGGCGGGCTATTTCTGTTTCTGCCCACTCTGGCATCGATCCCCTTGGACAAGCTGCTCAAGGAGGTTGGCTTTCCGGGCTCGCAGATGGTTCCGCCCGGCCATGCGATGCGTGCACTGCTCGCGCTGAAGTTGTTCGGCAATGCCCGCCACAGCCATGTCATGAGCCATGTGTTTGACGAGGGACTGGCGCTCTTTGCCGGCCTGAACGTGAGCCCGAAGCGGGCGTTTCTGACCGAGTACAGCACGCGCATTGACCCGCGCTGCCATCCGCGGTTGATGCAGCGTTGGTTCGATGCCGTGGGCGCCTTGGGGCTGGAGCGTGGTCTCTCCTTCGATCTGGATTTCCACACCATCCCCTACCACGGCGACGATGCCCTGGTGGAGAAACACTATGTCTCCAAACGCTCGCGGCGCCAGAAGGGGATGCTGGCGTTTCTGGCCCAAGATGCCAACACGCGGGTCTTCTGCTATGCCAACTCCCAGCTGCGCAAGCAGGCACAGAACGACGAGATCATGGGCTTTGTGCAGTTTTGGAAAGCGCGCACCGGCCACCTGCCCGAGGAGCTGGTGTTCGACTCGAAGCTGACTACCTATGCCAATCTCAACCGGCTCAATGAGCTGGGGGTCGCCTTCATCACCTTGCGACGGCGCTCCAAGAAGATGCTCGATGCAATCGGCCAGGTACCGCTCTCAGCCTGGCGGCGTATTGAGCTGGCCGGTATCGCCCGCGCCTACCGGACCCCGAAGATCCTCGATGAGACGATTACCTTGGCCGGGTATGACGGTCCCCTGCGCCAACTGACGGTGACCGATCTGGGTCACGAGGAGCCGACGCTGTTGCTCACCAACCAGCGCAAACGCTCCGCCGCAAAACTCATCGGCCGCTACGCACAGCGCATGATCATCGAGAACGGGATTGCCGATGGCATCGATTTCTTCCACATGGATGCACTCTCTTCGGCTGTCGCCATGAAGATTGACTGCGACTTGCAGTTGACCCTCATGGCCAGCAGCCTGTACCGCTTACTCGGTGCACGCATCGGAAACGGTTACGAAAGGGCCAAGTCACGCCACATCTTCCGTGATTTCGTCGACGCCACCGCCGAGGTGTCCATTGAGGAGAAGGTGATTCTCGTACGCTTCCAGAAACGGGCCCACAACCCGCTTTTGCTGGCCGCGGATTTCGCCAAAACCGATGTGCCGATTCCCTGGCTGGGCAACAAGCACTTGCGCCTTGCTTTCGGTTGACACGCGAGCGTGGTGTTAACTCGAAAACCTAACGTGGGAATCCAGGCTAGTGTGGCGTCTCAACGCAGCTGCAAGTGGTTGGCCCTCTCTGCGCTTATTCCATGAGGGCCCGGGATAACCAGACACATCTTAAAGAGGTACCCTTTAAATCAGTTCAACGCAAGGCGTAAAAATATCTATTTTCA
>JANQMQ010000419.1 GCA_028279995.1 Candidatus Phaeomarinibacter sp.
ATCACGTCACTGCGTGTGAGCCAGTGGATGCCTTTCGTCGTAACGGAGCCGAGCAGTACGGCGCGAACAACATTCGCTGGCTCGACGATACCTTGCCGCGTCTTGAGGTCACCAAATCTCTCGGGGAACCCTTTGATTTCATTCTGCTGAGCGGGGTCTGGCATCATGTGCCGCCGCAGGGCCGGGCATCTTCAATGACCAGCCTTGCCCATCTGATGGCACCGGGTGCGAGCCTGATCATATCGGTGCGTCATGGGCGGAGCGCTCCCAGCCGACCCAGCTATGACCCTTCGGACGAGGAGGTGGAGCGACTGGCCAGTGACGCCGGACTTGAGCGGACCTTTTTCAAGCAGACCGAAGCGATACAGGCAGCCAACAGGGCCGCCGGGGTGACATGGACATGGTTCGCTTTCACAAGACCCTGACAGGCCTGTAAGTGTCCGGAATCCGGGCAATACGGGCCTGCCGTCGAAGCATTAACCCCGGTTGCTTTGGCCCGGCGGCTTTGGCATGGTGACGCCATCAAGGCGGGGGAGGGGTTGGTTGCTCCGGATGCGGTCCGGCGTTTCCTCAAAGGGCTTCACCCGTCGAAATACAAACCAATAGATTGGCTGCCGGGCCTCCGGCAGACCTAGTCAGGGGAAATTTCCGAAAATGAGTACAACCATGATGGCCATTCTGGCCGCGGGCGCTCTTTCGCTCGTCTATGGCGCGTGGGCGATCCGCTCCGTGCTGGCGGCGAGTGCGGGCAACGCGCGCATGCAGGAAATTGCAGGCGCTATTCAGGAAGGGGCTTCGGCCTATCTCAACCGCCAATACACCACCATCGGCCTCGTCGGCATTGTCATCTTTGCGGTCGTCTGGGTGCTGCTGGGCATGCTGACCGCCATCGGCTTTGCGGCCGGTGCGATCCTCTCAGGTGTGGCAGGGTATATCGGCATGATCGTGTCGGTGCGCGCCAATGTCCGCACCACGCAGGCTTCTTCTGAAAGCCTTGCGGCCGGTCTCGACATTGCGTTCAAATCAGGCGCCGTCACCGGCATGCTGGTGGCTGGTCTCGCCCTTCTGGGTGTGGCTGTCTATTACACCGTTCTGACCGACACGCTGGGCCACGCTGCCAATTCCCGTCAGGTGATTGATGCGCTCGTGGCGCTTGGCTTCGGTGCTTCGCTCATTTCCATCTTTGCCCGTCTTGGTGGCGGTATCTTCACCAAGGGCGCAGACGTGGGCGGTGACCTTGTGGGCAAGGTTGAAGCCGGTATTCCAGAAGACGACCCCCGCAATCCTGCCACCATCGCCGACAATGTGGGTGACAACGTGGGTGACTGCGCCGGCATGGCCGCTGACCTGTTCGAAACCTATGCGGTGACGATCGTGGCGACCATGGTTCTGGCCTCCATCTTCTTCGTTGGTGCTGCCGGTGAAGCCATGATGATCTATCCGCTTGTTATCGGGGCGACCTGCATCGTGACGTCGATCATCGGCACGTTCTTCGTGCGGCTCGGTTCCGGTGGCTCCATCATGGGCGCGCTCTACAAGGGCTTCATCGCGTCAGCCATCCTGTCGCTGATCGCGCTCTACTTCACCACGGACTATGTGATTGGTCTCTCCACCACCTATGAACTGGCAGGTGGTCTCAGCTTTACCGGCCAGGACCTGTACATCTGCGGTGTGCTGGGCCTGATCATCACGGGTCTCATCATCTGGATCACCGAGTACTACACGGGCACCAACTACCGCCCGGTGCAGTCTGTGGCTGAATCCTCCAACTCCGGTCACGGCACCAATGTGATCCAGGGGCTGGCCGTGTCGCTCGAAGCAACCGCGCTTCCGGCTCTGGTCATCGTTGCTGGCATCGTTGCCACCTACAGCCTGGCGGGTCTCTTCGGCATCGCCATCGCCGTGTCCACCATGCTGGCTCTGGCCGGTATGGTCGTGGCGCTTGATGCGTTCGGTCCTGTGACCGACAACGCCGGCGGCATTGCCGAAATGGCCGAGCTGGACGAAAGCGTCCGCAAGACCACTGACGCGCTGGATGCTGTGGGTAACACCACCAAGGCTGTGACCAAAGGCTACGCCATCGGCTCTGCCGGTCTGGGTGCGCTGGTGCTGTTTGCGGCTTACACGGAGGATCTCAAGTTCTTCGCGGCGAGCCCGGACGTCTATCCATACTTCGCCGGCCTCAATGTCGACTTCTCGCTCTCTAACCCGTTTGTGGTTGTGGGCCTGCTGGTCGGCGGCATGCTGCCGTATCTCTTCGGTGCCATGGGCATGATGGCCGTGGGCCGGTCTGCCAGCGCCATCGTTGAAGAAGTGCGCCGTCAGTTCAAAGCCAAGCCGGGTATCATGCAGGGCACGGAGAAGCCGGACTACGGCCAGGCCGTTGACCTGCTGACCAAGGCGGCCATCCGCGAGATGATTGTCCCATCGATGCTGCCGGTGCTGTCGCCCATCGTGCTGTACTTCGTGGTCCTCAACGTGGCGGACAAGTCAGCGGCCTTTGCATCGGTTGGTGCGATGCTGCTGGGCGTGATCGTGACAGGTCTCTTCGTGGCTATTTCCATGACCGCCGGTGGCGGTGCGTGGGACAACGCCAAGAAGGTGATCGAAGACGGTGCTCATGGCGGCAAGGGCTCGGATGCCCATAAGGCTGCCGTGACCGGCGATACCGTCGGTGATCCCTACAAGGACACTGCTGGCCCCGCCGTGAACCCGATGATCAAGATCACGAACATCGTGGCTCTGCTGCTGCTGGCCGTTCTGGCTCACTAAGCTTCAGACACATCAACGCGAAGAAGGCGGCGTCCCGATCGGGGCGCCGCCTTTCTCTTTTCTTTTGCCTAGCCACATCTCGACAGAATGTCGTCCACAACGGATGTGAGCGGCGCTGTGGCGTCAATGGTCTCAGCATTTCGCGGGATGTCTTCTCGGGTTTCGTGCAAACGCAGGACAAATTCCCGCTCGGCTGGCTTTCCACCAAACTCGTCTGGGGGCCGCTCGGACAGTCGCCGCGTCAGCGTGTCCGGATCAACCTCCAGCACGAACACCCCATCAAACAGATGAATAAACCGGTCGAAGTTTCTTGAGCCTCCGCAGAAGAATGATGCGGGGTGCGAGTGATCGGCCACTATGGATTTGACCTTGTCGACATTCCAGAGATGGTGGTCGTGGAGAAATGAGAAACCCCGCCGGATGTGGTGGTTCACCGAGCCATCCAGCGGTTCACCGGTTTCAGGATCTAAACTTTATAATGTTGTCCTGTCTAGTTCATATAGACATGTAGATGGTAAATTTCCTCTAAAGTGAAATTGCATGTTGCTTAAGGAAACTCTCATTTGTTTGTAATTTTCCGACCCCGTTTTAAATTTCCAAATTGACTGAAAGGTTTACGTCTTTAGAGGCTATGCGGCGGTTGCTTGTTCTAGCTTTCAGTGGAAGTCCGTCTTTAGAACCATGCATGATGGTCCTCCCATTTGCCTC
>JANQMQ010000427.1 GCA_028279995.1 Candidatus Phaeomarinibacter sp.
GTCTCCTTCTGCGGAGACCCGCCCCATTGCCATCTGGCTGTTGAGCGTGGCGGCGCTCGTGGCGATCATGGTGGTTGTTGGCGGCCTGACCCGGCTGACTGACTCCGGTCTGTCAATTACCGAGTGGAAGCCGGTCACTGGCACCATCCCGCCGCTCAGCGCCGAGGTCTGGCAGGAAGAGTTCGACAAGTATCGGCAGATCCCCCAATACCAGCTCGTCAACAAGGGCATGAGCCTTGATGAGTTCAAGACCATCTATTGGTGGGAGTGGGGACATCGGTTTCTCGGTCGGTTGATCGGGCTGGCTTTCTTTGTGCCGTTTATCTGGTTCCTTGCCACAGGCAAGCTGCGAGGACGGCTGGCCTGGGTCTGTGCCGGGCTGTTTGTGCTCGGCGGCCTCCAAGGCTTCATGGGCTGGTACATGGTGGCGTCGGGCCTAACGGAACGGGTGAGCGTGTCGCAGTACAGGCTGGCAGCGCATCTGGGTCTGGCATTTTTGATTTTCGCGGCCCTTGTCTGGGTCGCGATGGATATCCTGCGCGGCACGGCGCACAAGGTCAGCCACAGCTGGGTTGCCTGGACCGGCGGACTTGCGGCGCTGGTCTATGTGCAGATTGTGCTTGGCGCGTTTGTCGCCGGGCTGGACGCCGGAATGATCTACAACACCTGGCCTCTGATGAACGGCAAGTTCATTCCGGACGGGCTTTATTCGGTCCCTGCGGCGGCTTTCGAGCAACACCTCACCGTCCAGTTCAACCATCGGATGGTGGCGTATCTGATTGCGATCCTGACGGTGGTGTTCTGCTGGCGCGTTGTTGCCGCAAAGGCTGACCGGCTACAGCGCCGGGCCGCCATGTGGTTTGCGACCGCCATCAGCGTCCAGATACTCATCGGCATCTGGACGCTGGTTGCTGTCGTTCCGATCTGGCTGGGCGGTCTTCACCAGTTCGGCGCGGTCATCGTACTCGGCGTTGCCATGCTGCAGCTTCATATCGCTATGCATGGAACACCGGACACGTCATCCGATCAGGTCTTGGCCAGAGCCTGATCCAGGTCGGCGATGATGTCGGCTGCATCTTCAATGCCTACGGAAATTCGCACCGTGTCGTCGCCGGCGCCTGCCGCCGCCCGCTGCTCCGTTGAAAGCTGCGCATGGGTGGTGGAGGCCGGGTGAATGATCAGCGACTTGGTGTCGCCGATATTGGCGAGGTGAGACAGCATCTCGACCGAGTTGCAGAGCGTCTTGCCCGCGTCATAGCCACCCTTGAGGCCAAAGGTGAAGACGGCACCGGCCCCCTTGGGGCTGATCTTCTGCATCATCGCATGGCCCGGATCGTCCTTCAGACCTGCGTAGGAGACCCAGGAGATTTTGTCATGGGTCTTGAGGTGCTCGGCAACCGTCACCGCATTCTGGCAGTGGCGCTCCATGCGCAGGGCCAGGGTTTCACAGCCCGTGAGCAGCAGGAACGCATTCTGCGGCGCCATTGACGGCCCGAGATCGCGCAGGCCCAGCACGCGGCAGGTGATCGCAAAGGCGATATTGCCGAAGGTCTCATGCATCTTGAGACCGTGATAGCTCTCGCACGGCTCAGACAGGGTGGGATAGTTGCCCGAGGCTGACCAGTCGAACGTTCCCGCATCGACAATGATGCCACCGATCGAGTTGCCGTGACCGCCGATGAACTTGGTCAGTGAATGGCAGACGATGTCGGCGCCCAGTTCAATCGGGCGGCACAGATAGGGCGTTGCCATGGTGTTATCCACGATAAGCGGAATACCGGCTTCCTTGGCGATGGCCGAGATCGCGGCCACATCCTGAACAACGCCGCCCGGATTGGCGATCGACTCCATGAAGATGGCGCGGGTCTTTGGTCCGATGGCTGCCTTCACCGCCGCGGCATCGGCCATGTCCGCCCAGTCCACATGCCAGTCAAACTTCTTGAAGGCGTGACCGAACTGGTTGATCGAACCGCCATAAAGCTGCTTGGCCGCTACGAAATGATCACCGGGCTGCATGATGCTGTGGAAGATCAGGAGCTGTGCAGCATGGCCGGACGCGGTCGCCAGCGCAGCCGTACCGCCCTCGAGGGAGGCAATGCGTTCTTCAAGCACGGCCTGCGTCGGGTTCATGATGCGGGTGTAGATATTGCCGAACTCTTCCAGGCCAAACAGCCGCGCTGCATGATCCACATCGTTGAAGACGTAAGACGATGTCTGATAGATCGGCGTTGCGCGCGCGCCGGTTGTGGGGTCGGGGGCGGCGCCTGCGTGGACGGCGCGTGTTGCAAAACCCTGGTCACTCATCTCATATACTCCCTGTACGGATCATCTGTAAGGTTTGAAACTTGGTTTGGTCTAGGCCGCCCGAAGGCGTGGGATTTCGATAGCCGGGCAGCGGTCCATGATGACGGTCAGGCCGGCCTGGGTCGCGCGGTCGGCAGCGGCTTCGTCAATCACTCCCAGCTGCATCCAGACTGATCGGGCACCTGCCGCAATGGCTTCGTCCACGGTCTCGCCCGCAACGTCGGAGTTGCGGAAGACATCCACCATGTCGATGGGAACAGGGACGTCGGCGAGCGATGACAGAACCGTGCGCCCGTGTATCTCCTGACCTGCCTTCAGTGGATTCACCGGATAGACGTCAAAGCCTTCGCGTAGCAGGAAAGCCATAACCTCGTTGCTGGCGCGATGCGGCTTATCGCTTGCCCCTACAAGAGCAATGGTTTTTGTGCGCTCAAACAGGTCTCGCAGGGTCTCGTCGGAGTAGTGCGGCATGGGACTCGTTCAGATTGTGGGTGGGCACTTAACACCGTGTTCGGCAATGCCGTCCAGCAGTGAACTACCAGTTGCAGATTTTACAACCTATGCGCAACCAAAAGTAATCGCGTCTTAAGTGGACGGGGGTATTGATGGTGGATTGAAAGGGGCTGTCATGCCTGCTGTTCATCTTCTTGATCCTGCCCATGTGGATGCACTCTCGTGCGTCCACGCGACGCATTCAGGCGTTGATCTCAACACGGCGGAACATGGCGACGCTGTTGGC
>JANQMQ010000428.1 GCA_028279995.1 Candidatus Phaeomarinibacter sp.
GTACAAGGCAGGCGATGGTCCCATGGTGGCGATGATCGGCGCTGCTTCGGGTCTCGCGTCGGTGCAGGTGCTTGTCATGTATGTGATGAGCGAGGCCTACTCTGTGGGCACCTATGCCCAGCCGCTGATGCTGTGGGCCGCGCCGCCCATCCTGTTCCTGTGGATTGCTCGCATCTGGCTGCTGGCCCAGCGCGGCCAACTGGATGATGATCCGGTAGCGTTTGCGGTGAAGGACGGTCCAAGCCTGTTGCTGGGGGCCGTACTGGGCATGGTGTTTGTCGCAGCTCTTGTCGGGTCGCCGTTCTAGGAAGCCGCATCACCATGAGTGAAACACATCGCATAATGCGCTTCCTGCTGGTTGGCAGTCTGGCTGCGGCAGTCAACTGGGTTGCGCGCATTGCCTTGTCCCTGGCCTTTGCCCCGACACTCAGCTTTGAGATGGCGGTGCTCATCGCCTATGCCATCGGCATGACCAGCGGGTTCCTGCTGTACCGCGCTTATGTCTTCCCCGATGCGGGATTGCCCATGGGCGTGCAGGTGCGCCGGTTCATTGCGGTCAACCTGGTGAGCGCCGCCGAGGTCTGGCTGGTCGCGGTTGTGCTGTTGAGGCTCGTGGTGCCGGCTCTTGGCATCGGCGCAGATTACGCGCCTGTGGCTGAGGCCATCGTACACGGCATCGCCATCGCCCTCGGCGCCGCGACAAGCTATGTGGGCCACAAGCTGTTGACCTTCAAAGCCGCGCACGCGGCTTAGGCTGTGCCGGAAATTCTCAGCGCTGCCATGGTGACGAGATTGAGCACCATCGCATAGCCCACCAGCACGGCCAGGATGGCGCGCCATTCACTGCGCACGGTTGGTGCCAGCAGCAGCATGGCAATCGGCAGCCAGTCGAGGGCATAGCGCTGCACATTGTACTGGCTGAAGCCGTTGGAGTGATAGAACAGCGTGATTCCGCAGATGGCAGCTGCCGTGGCGGCGCCGATGAAGGTGATGCGATGCCGCTGCACGAAAGCGAGCAGCAGCAGGAACGGGCTCGCCGCCAGAATGGAAGTGCCGAAGCTGTCCACGCCCAGGATCTTGGTCGTGTAGGTGCCCCCAAACTCGACGTGCAGTCCCTGGAAGAACATGTGCACCACGTTGAACAGGAAGTATTCCTGGGCAAACAGGCCAAGATCATTGATCCGCAGGGTGATCATGTTTTCTTCGCCCGGCAGCACGTCAGTTGCGATGTAGCCGTAGCCTGTATCAAGCGGCGCGCCAAAGCGGGCGAAATTGTAGAGGCAGTAGACGCCGACCGCCGCAAGAATGGGCAGGCCCAGCTTGAAGGCACGGAAGATGCGTTCCTTGTTGATGCGGAAGAGGGGCTCGTCCTCATTGAGCATCAGCACAAACAGAAGCGGCGCATAGAGGATGGTCATCTGCCGCGACAGGAAGGCCAGACCGATCATGGTGCCGGCAAGCCAGGCATTGCGCCGCTCGATTGTTGCCCATAGCGCCATCGACACGAAAAAGAAGCCGACCAGTTGCGCAAAGAACCATACCCGGTCGCCGCGCAGCGCCACGAAGTAAAGCGGCGTCGCGAAGACCAGCGCAATGAGCAGTATGAGTGTGCGCGTCTGGTCCGGTCCCGCCGCCGCAAAAAGCCGCGACCACATAAACGCAATTGCCAGCAGCAGCGCCATGGAAAGCGGCATGAAGTGCGCGAAGTCTGCCCCCTGTCCGCTCAAGGCAATGAAGGGCAGAGCGACCGCAGCCGGGGCGGGCGGGAAGATGACATAGGTCTTGCCGTCAAACGTGGCGCAGTCACCATCAAAGCAGGTGTCGGAATGCAGTTGTCCGTTCAGCCAGGAATCCACCAGCACCGCATAGGAATTGGCGCCCGGTTCCTCGCCCACAATCCGCATGGCGAACCCGGCCGACAGCGCGCAGCCCAGCAACACCAGGACAGAGATCAACAGCCAGTAGCGCGGCGCGGACACAATCGGCGGCATATAGCCGGCCCCTGATGTTGCGGCGCCATCTGCCGGGGCGTCGTTTGTGTCAGCTTTGGGGGATGTGTCGTCGATGCTCATGATCGGCCTGATCGTCAATAACTGGCCGGACAATAGGCATAATCCCCTTGATGTGGCCTTAACGGGGTAAATGAAGCCTCAACGCCCGCACTGCGTGTGAGCGATGGTGGACGCAGCGGCTGATTTGGTGAAAAGCGGCGATTTCTCTAAGCTCCCAGTCTGAAAAATCCCAAGGATTCGACCGACAGGACCTGCCATGCCCGCAACGCCGGACTCCGTGACCCATCTAACGCCCAACGCCCATATGCTCGGCCAGCAGGGCTCGGCGCAGGCACTCAACACACCGGCTCTGGTGCTGGATCTGGACGCTTTCGACCGCAACCTCAGGCGCATGATGGATCACTGCAAGGCATCCGGCCTCGGACTGCGGCCCCACGCCAAGACCCACAAATCCGTTGAGATTGCCCGCCGCCAGCTCGCCGCCGGTGCCGTCGGCATCTGCGTCGCCAAGTTGGGTGAAGCGGAAGTGATGGGCGAGGGAGGCATCGAAAGCGTGCTGATCACCTCCCCGGTGGTGAAGGAGGACGGCATCCGCCGCCTCATCGACCTCAACGCGCGCATCTCTGACCTGATGGTGACCGTGGACAACATGGCCAACGCACAGGCCCTGGCCCGGGCGGCCTCACCCGGACGTGGTGGTCCGCGCCCTCTCAAGGTAATCGTCGACCTGGATGTGGGTCTGCACCGCACCGGTATCGCCCCGGGGGAAGGCGCTGCTGAACTGGCCGAATTCGTGGCTGCGAGCCCGGGGCTCAAATTCTCAGGCCTCCAAGCCTATGCCGGACACCTCATGCATGTGGAAGACTATGCCGAGCGCCGTGAAAAATCCCTTGAGGCCATGAAGCAGCTTGGGGATATGCGCGATATGCTCCGGGAGCGGAGTATTTCCTGCGAGATCCTCACCGGCGGCGGTACCGGGTCCTGGGATATAGACCCGGAGGCCGGCGTTCTGACCGACCTTCAGGCGGGCAGCTACCTCTTCATGGACACCGAATACAACGCCGTCGGTCAGAAGGAGGGGGCGGGCCAGGCGTTTGAGACATCCCTCACCATCCAGACGACCGTGGTTAGCGCCAACACACCGGGCATTGCAACGACGGATGCCGGCATCAAGAGCATGGCAACGGACCAGAAGGACTTCGCCATTGCGTCCGGCGCCCCCGAGGGGACGGCCTATTTCCTGTTCGGAGACGAGCAGGGCGGCCTGGCCTTTCCCGACGCCGACACAGGCCTTGCACCGGGCAGCGTCCTCAACCTTGAAACGCCCCACTGCG
>JANQMQ010000436.1 GCA_028279995.1 Candidatus Phaeomarinibacter sp.
ATGCGCCGCGCATGGCCCAGGCGCGTGAGTGGGTGCTGGCACAGGGAGGCGCTTCCAAGGCAAACGTCTTTACGCGGATCATGCTGGCTCTGTTTGAGCAGATCCCCTGGCGCGGTGTGCCCGTCATTCCCGTTGAGGTGATGCTGCTGCCGCAGTGGTTCCCGTTCCATATGTCGAAGATCGCCTATTGGTCGCGCACCGTGATTGCACCGCTGCTGATCCTGTGCTCGCTTAAAGCCAAGGCGCGCAACCCGACGTGCATCAATATCCGCGAGCTGTTCGTGACGCCGCCGGAAGACGAGAAGGTCTACAACATCAACCCCAACGGGACTTTTGTGGGTGACTGCTTCCTGGTGCTCGACAAGGTCCTGCGGTTCTGCGAACCGGCCTTTCCCAAGAGCCTGCGCAAGCGGGCGGTCAACAAGGCTGTCGACTTCTTCACGGAACGGCTCAATGGGGTTGATGGTCTGGGAGCGATCTACCCGGCCATGGCCAATTCCGTGATGGCGTATGACCTACTGGGCTATCCCAAGGACGATCCCAATCTGATGATTGCTAAGGAGTCCATTGAGCGGTTGCTGGTTGAAACTGACGAAGAGCTTTACTGCCAGCCCTGCGTGTCTCCCGTGTGGGATACATGCCTTGCCTCCCACGCGTTGATGGAAGCAGGTCTTGAGGCTGGGGACAAAGAGCTGGACGGCGCTTTGGACTGGCTCAAGGACAAGCAGATACTGGACGTTGTCGGTGACTGGTCTGTGCGGCGACCGGATGTGCGCCCTGGCGGCTGGGCGTTCCAGTACAACAATGACTACTACCCAGATGTGGACGACACCGCGGTTGTTGCCATGGCCATGCACCGGACCGGCAAGCTGGAATACACTGAGAGCATTGAGCGTGCGGCCGAATGGGTTGTCGGCATGCAGTCATCGTCAGGCGGCTGGGGTGCGTTTGAGCCCGAGAATGAACACTTCTATCTGAACTCGATCCCATTTGCGGATCACGGGGCGCTTCTTGATCCACCGACGGAAGACGTCACGGCGCGCTGCCTCTCGTTCCTTGCACAGTTGGACAAGGAGCGTTTCGCCAAGGAAATTGCTCTGGGTATCAAATTCCTCAAGCGCGAACAGCAGGATGACGGATCCTGGTGGGGCCGATGGGGCGCCAACTATATCTACGGTACCTGGTCAGTACTGTGTGCGCTCAATGCTGTCGATGAGGACATGTCTGCGCCCTACATTCAGCGTTCCGTCGCCTGGCTGAAGGCGCGCCAGCGCGCTGACGGCGGGTGGGGTGAAGACCTTGCGACCTATCACGAGCACCGCAAGAGCGAAGTGCACGAGTCCACAGCCTCTCAGACGGCCTGGGCCGTACTCGGGTTGATGGCGGCCGGCGAAGTTGAGTGCGACGAAGTCCGCAAGGGCATTGCCTATCTTGAGAATGCCAAGCGCGACGGCGCCCGGTGGGACGAGAAGCTCTACACCGGCACAGGGTTTCCGAAGGTCTTCTATCTCAAGTACCACGGCTATGCGGCTTACTTCCCGCTATGGGCGGTGGCGCGATATGAGAACCTGATGAAGAGCAATGACAGGCAGGTCGCGTATGGTATGTAGCGTCCTCACAGCGCACATCTCACGCTTCATCTGATTACAGGAATTTCTCATGAAACGGCTTGGCATCGTCTGCGGCGTCAAAGCCGAAGAGGCATCCTTGGGTGTGCTGCTGGATGAGGCTGACCTCAAGGTTGGCGTTTCGGGGGCGTCGTCGGCCAGAGCCGAAGATCTCGCCCGTGAACTCGTTGAGGACCATGACTGTTCCTCTCTTCTGAGTTTCGGTGTTTCAGGCGCCATCACGGATGCACTGAAGCCCGGAGATATCGCATTGGCCCGCGCCGTCGTGATGGGGGACGGGACACGCATCGAGACATCACGCATGTTTTCACCGATTCTGGCGGAAGCAGCCGCGCAGTCCGGACTTGTCCTGAAACATGTCGATATGGCGGATGCCAGTGATGTGGTCACTGATGAATCTACCAAACGCGCGTTGGGGCGCAGGACCGGTGCACATGCCGTGGATATGGAAAGTGGTGCGGTGGCTCATGTGGCCCGTGAGAAGGGCATTCCC
>JANQMQ010000444.1 GCA_028279995.1 Candidatus Phaeomarinibacter sp.
GAAGACCCTGCTGCGGATCTATTGGCCGGGCGATGCGGTGCTCGGCGGCGACTGGACACCGCCACCTCTGACCCGCGACACATCCTCCTAGGTCCACACACATGCGCGGCGGCACTTAATGCTGCCGCGCATGGCTGCCTTGAGTTGCAAGTCGGCCCCGCCGCATGCCACTAAGCGTCAGCCATGAGCACAGACGCACCAGCACGCGTCCTTGGCGTTTACAGCAGCGCCGAGCACGCCTTCTCCAAACAGCCGGTCGATGAGATCGAGCTTGTGGCTGGCCTCGGCGTGGCGGGCGACAGCCACCAGGGCGCGCAGGTCAGGCACCGCTCGCGTGTTGCCGCGGACCCCACTCAGCCGAACCTGCGGCAGGTGCATCTGATGCACACGGAACTCTTCGATGAGCTGCGCCCGGACTTCGACATCAAGGGCGGCGACCTGGGTGAGAACATTACAACGCAGGGCATCGACCTTCTGTCCCTGCCGACCGGTGCCACACTCAGGATCGGCGAGACCGCACTCGTTACCCTCACCGGCCTGCGCAATCCCTGTCAGCAGATTGAGGCGTTTCGCCCGGGCCTGCTCAAGCGGGTGGCCTACAAGGACGCCGACGGACAGCTGGTCCGCAAAGCCGGTGTCATGGGTGTTGTTGTTCTTGGCGGGATCATCCGTCCAGGCGATGGAATAGACCTTACATTGCCGCCCGAGCCACATGTTGCACTGGAGCGAGTCTAGCAAACCGCAGGGCGAGATGTACTAACCCAGAGATTTCGATGTCTTGATCACATGGCTCAGGAACGCGCCGATTGTGTCACGTTCTACCTTGTCGAAGGGAGCCAACAGTTGCTCATTCATCTCTCTGACTTGAGCCCTGCTTCGTGTGATCAGATCACGGCCAGACGGCTCTATGAAGACATTGAACACACGTCCGTCGGTGTCTGACTGGACACGGTGCACGAATTTCTTCTCTTCCAGCGTATCCAGCAGATTGGTGAGGCGCGTTCGGGACATGCCGACCCTCGCCGCCAGATCAGACATCGCAAGACCGTCTTCAGCATCCAGCGCGAAGAGGATTACCTGATGCGCAGTCAGAATGCCTTCACGCTCGCGCAGGAGCGAGTCCGCCACCCTGAACAGTGTCGCGTTGGCCTGCTGGAGAAGGAAGAAGACACGAGGATCTCTGTGGGACTTTGACAATAATCCAACCTTGGAATATAAATGAGCCAAGCTTGAACTAATTTTCCAGATAGACGGACCCACCGCAAGAGCGGATCCGAAGAGGTATGTGATGCTTGTTGATGCAATCTACGGGGCCGCCCTTCTGGCGAGCCTGCTTTGGTTCTCGGCCGGGCTACGGTATTTCGGCTTCCAGCACTATGCAGCCGCGAAAGTCATGGTCCCGAAATCGGCACGCTCGTCCCCTGTGTTTGACAGCATGGCGGCGGGGGTCCGGTTCCTTGGTGGGTTCAACGGTGCCTTTGCCCTGCTGTGCATCTGCCTGTTTGCATTACTTGTTTCGGGAAGCCCACACTTTACCTCAATTTCTGAGCGAGCCGTCGTGCTGCTGGCAATTGCCGCTGCCCACCTTTCCCAGTTTATCGGGAACGTCCCCATTCTGCGCAACGGGGAACGGCAAGGTGAACGCTATTGGCCGGTCATGTCCGGGCCCATGCGATTTATTTTCTTCATGGATGCTGCCCAGTTCGCCTTGGCAGGTGCCGCTATAGTGGCCCTGCTGGTAGCCGGCTAAAAGCTCATCGCGGCGGCATGCGAATGCCGCCGTCGAGGCGGATGGCCTGGCCGTTGAAATAGGTATTGCGGACGAGCTCCATCACGAAGCTGGCAAATTCCGGCGGGTTGCCCAGCCGCTTGGGGAACGGCACAGAGGCGGATAGCCCCTGCAGCACTTTCGGTGGCGCGGCC
>JANQMQ010000445.1 GCA_028279995.1 Candidatus Phaeomarinibacter sp.
CGTGCTCCGATGCTGGTACTGACCGGGCAGGGGGCAACAGCGCGCCAGCACAAGGAAAGCCACCAGATCATGGACGTGGTCGGGATGTATGAACCCGTAACGAAGTGGGCTTATTCCGTCCATCATGCGGATGCGATTCCTGAAATCGTCCGAAAGGCCGTGCGGCTGGCTCGCACTGAAAAGCCGGGTGCGGTGCTGGTTGAACTACCTGAAGACGTTGCCAAGCATGAGACGGATCGTGAGCCCATGGTGCCACGTCGTTTCCGCCGTCCCGGGCCCGACGACAAGATTACAGATCGCGCTTTCGATATGATCCGGAATGCAAAGCGCCCGCTTATCCTGGCAGGTAATGGCGCCATCCGAAAACGCGCCTCCTCCCAGCTGCGTACCTTGTGCGAGACGACCGGCATCGGGGTTATGTCCACATTCATGGGCAAGGGCGCTGTGGACATGGATGCGGACTATTGCCTGTACACAATCGGACTCGGGCAAAGGGATATCGTTTCGCTGGCCATCGATGATGCGGATCTTATCATCACACTCGGATATGACATGGTGGAGTATCACCCGAACCTCTGGAACCCGGGCGGGAAGAAAGACATCATTCATATTGATTTCCTGCCGGCGGAAATCGACAGGAACTATCATCCAAAGTGTGAACTGATCGGTGATGTCGCGCACTCACTGTGGATGCTGAACGAGCGCATCTGGCGACATCGTGAGGAACTCTCTTTCGACCTTGAGCCGCAGCGGAAAATCCGGGAGCGGATGAAGGCTGAACTCGAAGAGTATAAGGAAGATGACACGGAAGGTTCCATTCGCCCGCAAAAGGCGCTTTGGGATGTCCGCCAGGCACTAGGCAAGGACGATGTCCTTTTGTCAGGTGTCGGTGCGCACAAGATGTGGATCGCGCGGCACTACCAGTGCCATGAACCCAACACATGCCTGATCCCCAACGGCTTCTGTTCGATGGGATTGCCACTGCCTGGAGCCATTGCCGCCAACATGGTGCTGCCCGACCGCAAGACTTTTGCCATCGCCGGTGATGGGGATTTCATGATGAATGTCCAGGAAATGGAAACGGCATTCCGTATGAAATCGAACATCACGGTCATGGTCTGGGAGGATGGTGGCTACGGCCTCATTTCCTGGAAGCAGGACAATGAGTTCAACAGACATACAAATCTGAGCTTCACCAACCCGGACTGGATGAAGCTGGCGGACAGTTTCGGCTGGCACGGCCAACACATCCACAACTCGCGTGACCTGCGGCCAGCAATCGATGAAGCGCTAGCCCATGAGGGCCCCTCCTTGATTGTCATTCCCATCGACTATCGGGAAAACGCGCTACTGACCGAGCGACTGGGCCAGATTGATGTAACCATCTAATTGCTGAACACACTTCGACCCAAGGAATGCCAAACCATGCCGACGGCACACGAACTGAAGAGTGAATACCCCTACTACCTGGCCAATGAGCCTCATCAGCCAAACACGGATTTGGCGGTTGAAGACAAGTACACCGGCAAAGTCGCAACCCGCGTTGCGATGGCGGATGAAGCCACCATTGACGCGGCCATTGCTGCATCGGTGAAGGCGGCCGCTCCCATGGCGGCACTGAAGTCATACCAGCGCCGCGAGGTCCTGGACCATTGCGTTCGCAGGTTTACTGAGCGTCATGAAGAGTTGTCCCGTGCCCTGTGTATTGAGGCCGGGAAGCCGATCAAGGACGCGCGCGGAGAAGTAACCCGTCTGATCGAGACTTTCCGCATTGCAGCGGGAGAAGCTGAACGTATCTATGGCGAGGTCATGCCTCTGGACAATGCAGAACGTGCTGCCGACTATCGCGGCATGTGGCAACGGGTACCCATTGGCCCATGCTCTTTCATTTCCCCGTTCAACTTTCCCCTGAACCTTGCGGCACACAAGGTGGCCCCAGCGCTTGCCGTGGGTTGTCCTTTTGTCCTGAAGCCCGCCAGTCTCACCCCCATCGGCGCACTCATAATCGGTGAAACACTTGCCGAAACAGATCTTCCAAAGGGGGCTTTCTCGATTCTGCCATGCCGACGCGACGGAGCGCGTCTCTTTACCGAAGATGACCGACTCAAACTCCTAAGCTTTACTGGTTCCGCCGAGGTTGGCTGGGATCTTAAGGCCAAGGCAGGTCGTAAACCTGTGGTGCTGGAGCTTGGCGGTAATGCCGCATGCATTGTTGATGCCGACGCGGACCTGGATGATGCCGTTGATCGCATCATATTTGGTGCGTTCTACCAGTCCGGACAGAGCTGCATCGGTGTGCAGCGCGTGCTGGTCCATGACGATGTGTATGAAGCTTTCAAGGCGAAGTTCGTATCGGCGACGGCACAACTCAAGGCCGGAGACCCCCATGATGAAGACACATTCATCGGACCAATGATTTCCGAGAAGGAAGCTCAACGGCTCCATGGCTGGGTGCGTGACGCAGAAGCACAGGGAGCTCGTGTGCTCACCGGTGGCCAGTTAAGCGGCAAGATGCTTCAGGCGACGGTGCTCGAGAATGTGCCTCCGCAATGCGATGTCGTTCAGGAAGAAGCATTTGGGCCGGTGGCTGTCCTCACTCCTTTCAACGACTTTGATGCGGCCCTGCAAAGCGTGAACGAAAGCCGCTATGGCCTGCAGGCAGGTCTCTTCACCAAAGACCTCTTCAAGGCAATGCGCGCCTGGGACACTTTGGACGTTGGTGGTGTTGTGGTCGGAGATGTGCCGTCCTGGCGCGTCGACCATATGCCCTATGGCGGCGTTAAGGATTCCGGAGTTGGACGCGAAGGCATCCGCTGGGCCATAGAGGATATGACCGAGACCCGGCTTATGGTTATCCGGGATCCTTCTTAGGTGCCCTGACCTGTTTGACGCGTAGCGGTTGCAGAGCCGCGCTTGCTCCAGTAATCACAACCGGTGCTGATCATGCTTTGTCAGCCCGGGGGAGCGACGTGGAGCAACACAAGGTGAGAGACAGGATAGCCCGCATCGGGCTCGCGTCGCTTTTTGTTTTGCTGGCAGTGTCCCTGCTTCTTGTCGAACGGGCGCCACCAATCATTGCCATTCTTGCGGTTTTGCTGGCGGCCGTCGGCGCGCACTGGGGTCGCGTGAAGCGGATGCTGCGAAGCAGCCCGATCATGTGGTTGGCCGGAGCATTTGTATTCTGGCTTCTGATGTCCACGCTTTGGTCGATTGCCGAAACAGAAGCCATCAGCAATGGGCTTCGGATCGCAACCATGATTGCAGCGGCTGTCATGGTGCCGATGCTGAGCCTCTCTCATAATCATGAGGCCCGATCAAAAGCCGGGCATTGGGCGCTGGTCGCGTGCTGTCTGACTGTAGTGCTGCTGTTGCTTGAAACGCTGTTTGACATGCCGTTGCTGCGATCCGCCCGATATCTGGTGAACAGTGAGATATTCACCAATGTGCCTCCGTCAGCCGAAGAGCGTGTGGTGGGCGTTGCCTATCATCCAACTCTCTATCTCACCAATCGGCTCACCCACCTGGCGTCGATCGTATCAATTGTGCTCATCCCGACTGCCGGGTACCTGCTTCAGCGGGGTGCTACCTTTTCAGCCATAGGCTTGCTGGCTGCCGGTTTGCTGGCGCTGACACTGTCTCCAGCGGATGCCCCGGTCATTGCTCTTGCTGCGGGTGCTGTCGTTGCCGCCGCAATGCTGGTGCCTGCTGTGTCACGGAGCCGGCGTGTTGCGGCAGCTCTTCCGATTCTGGTTGCGATAATGGTGGTTGCACTTCCCTGGCTCGTGCAGGTGTCATTCACCGCGTCGCAATCCCAGGCAACCGGCATGGATGCAAGCGTGATACACCGGCTGGCCATCTGGGATCACGTCGCGGGCGCTGTGGCGGAGCGGCCTGTCCTGGGCAGCGGCATTGAGGCGTCACGTGTGCTGGGACGCGAAGGTGC
>JANQMQ010000457.1 GCA_028279995.1 Candidatus Phaeomarinibacter sp.
TTGCCGGGCGGGTCATGTGGCAGGGCAAGCGCGTGCCGCTGTCCGGCCAGATCGACCGGCTTGTGGTGACCGATGACCGCATCCTGATTGCCGACTACAAGACCAACCGCCCGCCGCCGGAGCGGGTCGAGGACGTGGCGCCGGTCTATCTCGACCAGATGGCGGCATATCGCGCACTGGTGCAGGCGGCCTATCCGGGCAAGGATGTGACATGCGCCCTGGTGTGGACGGACGGCCCGCGGCTCATGGAATTGCCCGCCATTGCGCTAGATCAACGCATAAATAGTGTGGATTAGTCTTTATCACACTGCAGAGACTGTACTTGACCCCCATGGGGGCCATTCCTACATTCTGGGCAACAGCAACCCCGGGGCGGCGATTCACATGGCATGTGTGCAGAACCGCCCTAATTTCTGAGACAAGCGGGTACATTCGCCCCCTTCTCAGCCCCATTTAGGAGACGTCGCATGGCTACCACCAAAGTGACTGACGACAGTTTTGAAGGCGATGTGATTGACGCGTCCGGCCCCGTTCTTGTGGACTTCTGGGCGGAATGGTGCGGCCCCTGTAAGCAGATCGGCCCGGCCCTTGAAGAGATCGCCGGTGAGATGGGCGAAAAGCTCACGATCGCCAAGATCAACATCGACGAGAACCCGAACGTGCCGACCAAATACGGCGTGCGCGGTATCCCGACGCTGATGATCTTCAAGGACGGCCAGGTCGCCGCTACCAAGGTCGGGGCCCTGCCCAAGAGCAAGATTTCCGAGTGGATCGAAGACTCGATCTAGTCTTCAGGCGCACTCGACACCGGATACTGAAACCGGCGGTCCCTCAGGGGCCGCCGGTTTTGTTTTGCCCTCACCCCACCAATTTATGCTGCACTGCAAAATCGCATGGCTGCATTAACTTGCTTGAAAGTCCGCACGCGGTCTATATCGCGGCCAACTTGGGAGGAAGTTGGTTACCGGCTAGTGCATTGTATGCGCTGCGTCTTTTTATTTCCCCCAAAAGTGCCAATCTGAACTGCGCCTGCGTATCAGCGCTTTGCCCGACCTCCCAAGTGTGGTGAAGTCGGACTAACGAGAATTTGGGGAGTGATGCGCAATGGAACAGCTCAGCGGAATGGACGCTTCGTTTCTGTATTTCGAAACGAAAAACGCGCCCATGCATATCGGCTCAGTGGCCATTTATGACCAGTCGACGGTCCCGGGTGGTGTCCTGGGTTTCAAGGAAATCCTGAAGAACTACGAGTCGCGGCTGCACCTGTCGCGCGCCTTCCGGCAGCGTCTGGCCTATGTGCCTGCCAATCTGGATCATCCCTACTGGTTCGAGGATCCGGATTTCGACATCGAGTTCCATGTCCGCCACATCGCCCTGCCGCATCCCGGTGACTGGCGCCAGCTGTGCATTCAGGCCTCACGGCTGCACTCGCGCGCGCTCGATACCAACCGCCCGCTCTGGGAATTCTACGTGATTGAAGGCCTGGACAATGTGGAAGGCATCCCCAAGGGGTCCTTCGCCATCCTGTCCAAAGTGCACCACGCCATCATCGACGGCGTGTCCGGTGCGGAGATGGTGGCAGCCATTCACGACACCGACCCCGACGCGGTGCCCGAGCCGCCGGAGGAGCCGTGGGTACCCGAACGTGAACCGCTGGCCATGGAGCTTCTGGCCCGCACCGCTGGCCACACGGCCGTTCAGCCGTTCCGCCTTGCCAATGTGGTGGCGCGATCCGTTCCAGCGCTTGCCCGTGCCGGCCTGAAAATGTCGACCGGTGACCTCAAATCCTCCGGGCCCGTGCCGCGCACGCGCTTCAATGGCTGCGTCTCACCGCACCGGGTGTTTGATGGCCGCAGCTTTGCCATCGACGATCTCAAATTCATCCGCACGACCGTGCCCGGCGCCACCATCAATGATGTGGTGCTGACCGTGTGCGGTGGTGCCCTGCGCAAATACCTGGCCGACAAGGAAGAGCTTCCCGGCGATTCACTCGTCGCCATGACGCCGATCTCCGTGCGGTCTCCGGACAAGCAGAAGTCAGCGGGCAACCAGGTCTCCGCCATGACGGTGGCCATCGGCACCGACATCAATGATTCGATGAAGCGCCTTGAGGCGGTGTTCGAACACACCACCAACTCCAAGGAACTGACCAACGCCGTCGGTGCCAAGACGATGACGGACTACACACAGTTCATTCCGTCAACGACAGCCGGACTGGCCGCCCGCCTCTACACAGGGCTTGGCCTGGCCAACCGCATGAAGCTGCCGATGAACTGCGTCATCACCAATGTGCCCGGCCCCAATGTGCCGCTCTACATGACCGGCGCCCGCCTGGTGACCCAGTTCGGTACGGGACCGATCCTCGACGGCATGGGCCTGATCATGCCGGTCTTCAGCTATGGCGGTCAGATCACGATCTCGATCACATCCTGCCGTGAAATGGTGCCGGACCCCGGCTTCTTCGCCGACTGCATTCAGGAAAGCTTCGACGAGCTGATGGCTGCCGCCAAGAAGCGTGCCGCCTCCCCCGCTTTCAAGAAGGCCATGAAGAAAGCCGCGCCCAAGAAGCGGGCCTCCCTGTCCCGCTCCGCTGTTCCGGCGCATCAGTCTGACGCAACGCTGAAGGAACGCGACAGCAAGAAAGCGGACGAAGCTACGGCCCCAAAGGCCAAGTCAAAGGCAAAGACCAAGACCAAAGCCAAGGCCAAGCCCAAACGGAAAGCCGCTGCCAAGACCAAGGCGAAAGCCACGACCAAGGCAGCCGCAAAGCCTGCGGAGACCCCAAGCGAAGCTGCACAGGGTGATCTGCTGAAGGACGACAAGGTGGTGTCGATCCAGGCGGCGGAATAGGCCTCTTTCAGCACACGCAATACAAGAGGGCCATCGCTTCGCAGCGGTGGCCCTTTTCGTATCAGCCGTTACGGGCGAGGATCTCGCCGGCGAGATAAAGCGAGCCGCAAATCACAATGCGGGGCGGCGGCGAGATCACAGCGGCGCGCTCCAGGGCCGTTTCAATGTCGGGCATCGCGACCGCGTCCAGCCCTGCTTCCTTCGCCATCTGCGCCACATCATCGGCGCTGCGCGCATTGGCCTGGCCGGGAATGGTCACCGTCAGGACATGGGATGCGAGCCCGTCAAATGCTTCAAAGAAACCGCCGGTGTCCTTTGAATCCATCATACCGCTGATGAGTACCAGCGGCCGCGGGTTCTTGTCTTCGAGGTCAGCCAATGTCTCCGCGATGGCTTTTGATGCTGCAGGATTGTGGCCGCCATCAAGCCAAAGCTCAGCGCCGGCCACCTTGTCCGCCAGCGCGCCGGATGCGAGACGCTGCATGCGGGCAGGCCACTCCACCTGCTTCAGACCGTCACCAACCGCAGCCTCCTCCAGTCCGCCAAAAGCACGGGCAGCGGCAACGGCGGTTGCCGCATTGGCAATCTGATGGCGGCCGCGCAGGCCAGGCAAAGGCAGGTCGAGTAGGCCGGTCGTGTCCTGAAACACCAGTCGGCCATGCTCTTCATAGGCGGTGAATTCCTGTCCGAAGCGGGCCAGCGGCACTTCCAGCTTCGCAGCTTCGCCTTCGATGACCTCAAGGGCTTCATCCACCTGCGGGGCGATGATCGCAGGCACACCGTGCTTGAGAATCCCCGCCTTTTCCCCGGCGATCTCGCCCACCGTATCGCCAAGAAAGCTCTGGTGGTCGAGGGAAACCGGTGTGATGACGCACACGCGCGGAGCCTCAATCACGTTGGTCGCGTCAAAACGCCCACCAAGACCAACCTCAAGCAGTGTGACGTCCGCCGGTATCCGGGAGAACGCCAGAAACGCCGCCGCTGTGGTAATTTCGAAAAACGTGATGTCGCCCCCATCGTTGGCGGTTTCGCAATCGCTCAGAAGGCGGATCAATTCGTCTTCTGATACAGGCGCGCTCTTGCCCGTCGCATCGGGCACCCGGATGCGTTCGTGAAACTTCACAAGATGCGGTGACGTGTATGTGTGAACCCGCAGACCCTGCGCTTCGAACATGGCGCGCAGATAGGCTACCACCGAGCCCTTGCCGTTGGTGCCCGCCACATGAATGACCGGCGGTATATGCAGATGCGGATTGCCAAGCGCACCGAGCAAGCGCTCCAGGCGGCCCAGCGACAGGTCGATGAGTTTGGGGTGCAGGCTTGTCAGCCGGTCGAGAATGGCATCGCTCGACTGGCGCTGGGGAATGGCATCGACTGACACGAATGACTGACCTGCTCTTAGGTGCCGGCTGTAGGTGCCGGGGCGCCACCGCCTGCATGGGGCACGGGCATGTTTGACTGCACCACCGGCGCAG
>JANQMQ010000494.1 GCA_028279995.1 Candidatus Phaeomarinibacter sp.
GACTTAAGGGCAACCTGGTCGCCGTGATCTCCAACGGGACCGCCATTCTGGGTCTCGGCAACCTGGGGGCGCTGGCCTCCAAGCCGGTGATGGAAGGCAAGGCCGTCCTGTTCAAGCGCTTCGCGGACGTGGATTCCATCGACCTGGAAGTCGATGCAGACGACGCGGAAGACTTCATCAATGCGGTGCGCCACCTCGGGCCGTCCTTCGGTGGTATCAACCTTGAGGACATCAAGGCACCCGAATGCTTCATGGTGGAAGAGCGCCTGCGCGAACTCATGGACATTCCCGTGTTCCATGACGACCAGCACGGCACCGCCATCATCGCTGCTGCCGGCCTCATCAATGCGTGCCACCTGACGGGCCGCAAGTTTGAAGACATGAAGCTGGTGGTGAACGGCGCGGGCTCGGCGGGCATTGCGTGCCTTGAGCTTGTGAAGGCCATGGGCGTCAAGACGGAGAATGCGCTTCTGTGCGACACGAAGGGCGTCATCTATCAGGGCCGACAGGAAGGCATGAACCAGTGGAAGTCTGCGCACGCGGCACCCACTGACAAGCGGACACTGGCCGAAGCGATGGAAGGCGCGGACGCGTTCTTCGGGGTATCGGTCAAGGGCGCGCTGACGCCGGATATGGTCGCCTCCATGGCGCCCAACCCGATCATCTTTGCGATGGCGAACCCGGATCCGGAGATCACACCGGAAGAAGCCCATGAAGTGCGCGAAGACGTCATCATGGCGACGGGCCGCTCGGACTACCCCAACCAGGTCAACAATGTTCTGGGCTTCCCCTATATCTTCCGAGGCGCACTCGATGTGCGCGCGACGACTATCAACGACGCGATGAAGATCGCCGCTGCTGAATCGCTGGCGAAGCTGGCGCGCGAAGACGTGCCCGACGAAGTGGCGGCTGCCTATCACGGCATGCGCCCGCGTTACGGCAAGGACTACATCATTCCCGTGCCGTTTGACCCGCGCCTCATCACCACCGTGCCCACCGCCGTTGCCAAGGCAGCGATGGAATCAGGTGTCGCGCAGCGGCCGATCATCGACATGGAAAGCTATGTACACGAGCTGACCGTGCGCCTTGACCCCACCGCCGCTTCTCTCGGCTTCATCGTCGAACGTGTCCGCCGTGAGCCCAAGCGCGTTGTCTTTGCGGAAGGTGAGGAAAGCAAGGTCGTGCGTGCCGCGATTGCCTTCCGCGACCAGGGTCTCGGCACACCCATTCTGCTGGGCCGCGAAGACATCGTCCGTGGTCAGATGAAAGATGCGGGGCTTGATGATGAGACCGGTATCGAGATCATCAACCAGCGGATATCTGACGTGGCACCGGACTATGCGGATGCGCTCTACGCCAAGCTGCAGCGACGTGGCTATCTTGCGCGCGACTGTACACGCATGGTGTTCAACGACCGCAATATCTTTGCAGCATCGATGGTGTCAGCAGGTGACGCGGATGCGCTGATCACCGGCGTCACCCGGTCCTACTCGGTGGCCCTGGGCGATGTGCGCCGGGTCATCGATGATGCGCCGGGCAAGCGGGCCATGGGTATGTCGATGATTGTGGCGCGCGGGCG
>JANQMQ010000263.1 GCA_028279995.1 Candidatus Phaeomarinibacter sp.
AACTACGTGGCACCGGTGCGGCGACTTGAACGGCCCGTGTGATGAAATTCGAAGAAGGCCGCCTCCAATTTGCAACCTCGAATCAACTTGGCTCGATACTGCATCCCGGAATACTCACGAGTTTCTGCCCCTCAGCCTTACAGCCCGCTTGCTGCCACATGACATTTTGGTAATGAAACCTCACCCACCCTTTTGGGCCGTGCGAACAACAATCTTGTTCTCTAACGTTCTGTGCACCGGGCACTTGTCCGCTATCTCCATCAGCTTCGCACGTTGAGCCTCATCAAGGTTTCCTGAAAGCTCAATCTCACGTTCGATGAGGTCGACTTGCCCTTGCGTGTTGCCGTCATCGGCCGCGCACTCCTCGCAGTCATCTAAATGAATGCGGTCATGACCCACGCGCACCACTACGCGTTCCATGGGGATGGACTTTCGCTCCGCATAAAGCCGCATGGTCATGGCCGTGCACGCACCCAGGGCGGCATTGAGGTACTGATACGGCGTCGGGCCCGTATCCAGTCCACCGACCGATAGCGGTTCGTCTGCCAACAGTATGTGATCGCCTGCAAGCACCTGCGACTGAAACTTGCCGTTGCCCGTTTCAACAACCGTCACGCGTTCCGGGTGAGGCTTCACGAGCGCTTTGCCTTCGTTGGCATCCTCTCCCAGATATCGCGTCGCCCAGGCGGAAAGAACATCCGCCACATAGGTTGCGTCAGCGTGCCGGGACAAAAGGTGATCCGCATCATCAAGTGACACAAAACTCTTAGGGTGTTTGGCCGCGACGAATATCTTCTCGGCGTTCTCAATTCCGACAGTCGCATCACGTGGCGCATGGAACACAATGAGCGCTTTCTTCAACGCGGAAATCCTGGGTGTAAGCTCCTGGCTGCGGATATCGTCCAGAAATTCCTTGCGGATACGGAAAGGCCGGCCGGCCAATTCGACCTCCGCCTCACCATCTTCCTCAATCGCATCAATCTTCGCACCGAAGTTCTCTGCTACATGAGCTGCATCTGCCGGCGCACCAATCGTGGCGACCGCTTTTGCTTCCGGCACGTCGCCGGCAGCAGCAAGCACAGCGGCCCCGCCGAGACTATGACCTATGAGGATCGACGGCGCTTCGTAGGTCTCCCGCAGATAGTCAGCCGCGCGCACCAGATCAGCCACGTTGGATGAAAAGTCGGTATTCGCAAAATCACCGTCGGAATGGCCCAGACCGGTGAAGTCAAATCGCAGCACGGCAATGCCGTGATCACGCAGGCGCGATGCTATGCGTGTTGCCGCGAATATATCCTTCGAACAGGTGAAGCAATGTGCGAAGAGCGCATAGGCGCGCGGAGGGCCTTTGGGCAACTCCAGGCGACCAGCCAGTTTCTCGCCAAGGGAACCCGTGAATTCAATGCGTTGTGTCTGCTTGGCCATGATGCCACCTGTCTCTCGGGGCACCGAAACTCAAAGGTCTAGTCCGGGCCACCCAAAAGCTGGCCAACGCGTTTGCGCTCTTCATCGCTCAACGGAGTGCCCTCTTCCGCAGCAATGTCCGTGCTTCGCTTCCTAAGGTAGCGGACAGCCAGTCCAGCGGCCAATAACAAGATGATGAACGGGCCGAACCACAAAAGGTAGGTATGGGGTGCAATGCGCGGCCTCAAAAGGACGTATTCGCCATACCTTTCCACCACGAAGTCAATCACCTGCTCATCGGTATCGCCCTGCACAAGCCGGTCCCTGACAAGCAGCCGCAAATCCTTGGCGAGAGGCGCGTTGGAATCGTTGATGGACTGGTTCTGGCACACCATACAGCGCAGTTCGGAACTCAGCGCGCGAGCCCTTTCTTCAAGAACCGGATCGATCAGTACTTCACCTGGCTCGTAGGCAGACGCAGGTGTGGACATCCCGGCCACTGCAAACGCCACCAGCATCAATGCTGCGTAGAAAGGGTTCGACATCGATGTTGACACTGGCCAGTCGCCACTCATGCGGCAGCTCC
>JANQMQ010000520.1 GCA_028279995.1 Candidatus Phaeomarinibacter sp.
GATTCGACTTCTCATTTTCGTAGCCATGTGCATGACCGGGATGCTCACCTTCCTGGACGGGTTCATCCTGTTCCTGCTGGTGGTGGCCTTCCTGACCTATTCCGGCTACCGCGCCCGGGTGTCGCCGGATGACAGCCTGGAAGATGAATTGGACGAAATCTCCGGGCTGCCGGAGCGCGGCTGGGCGATCTTTGCCTTTCTGCTCATCGGACTTCTCGGCCTGCCGCTGGGCGCTGAACTGGTCGTGGAAGGGGCGACGGAAATCGCCCGCCGCTTCGGGGTGTCCGAGGCCACCATCGGCCTGACCGTGATCTCCATTGGCACATCCCTGCCCGAACTGGCAACGACACTTGTCGCCGCATTCCGCAAGCAGGCGGATGTGGCGGTCGGCAACGTCATCGGGTCCAACCTCTTCAACATTCTGGCCATCGGCGGCATCACCGCCATGGTTGTGCCCCTGCCCGTGCCGGACGAGTTCCTGCAGTTCGATCTGTGGGTGATGCTGGCCTCGGCCCTTCTGGTTGTCCCCTTCGCCTTCATGCGTGCGACAATCACCCGGCTGGCCGGCGCAATCTTTACAGCACTTTATGTCGGCTTCATCGTCACCGTGTTCCACATGTCATGACCCGCAGAACAGCCATCGTTACCGGCGGTGCCAGGCGCATCGGCAAGGCTCTGGTGGAAGGGCTCGCGTCAGACGGTTGGGCGGTTGCCATACACTACGGCACATCGGCTGACGCGGCGCAGGCTCTGGCCTCACACATCACATCTTCAGGCGGTACTGCCGCCCCAATCGGGTGCGATCTCGCACATGCTGACGCCGCTGACACAATCATGGCAGCAGTCCACGCCGAGCTAGGCCCCGCCAGCCTGCTTATCAACTGCGCCGCCCTGTTCGAAGACGATGATGCAACCTCGGTGACGGCCGAAAGCTTCGACGCCCATATGGCGATCAACCTGCGTACGCCGGTGCTGCTGGCCCAGGCTTTTGCGCGGCAGCTACCGCAGGGCACGCAAGGCAACATCATCAATGTGATTGACCAGCGGGTCTGGCGGCTCAATCCACGCTTTCTGTCCTATACCCTGTCAAAATCCGCCCTTTGGACCGCAACCCAGACCCTCGCGCAGGCCCTGGCGCCGCGCATCCGGGTGAACGGCATCGGGCCGGGGCCCACACTTGCCAATGAGCGCCAGATGCCCGAGGATTTTGCCACCCAGGAACAGGCCGTCCCCCTTGGACGCGGTCCGGACATAGCTGAGTTTCATCGCGCGGTGCGCTTTATCCTTGAAACCCCGTCGATGACGGGGCAAATGCTTGCCCTCGACGGTGGACAACATCTCGCCTGGGAAACCCCGGACGCGACGGTTAAGGAATAGCCCCGATGGCTGACAACATGACCAGCCCTGCACCTTCAGGAAACGTAACGCCGCTTCGCATTGCGGATGCCGCACGGCTGACTCGCCATGTCTTTGTCCGCGATCTGCGCCTGGATGCCCATATCGGCGTCCACCGCCACGAGGAAGGCCGTGCTCAGCCGATCATTGTCAATGTGGACCTCACGGTCACCGAAGGTGATGAAACCCTGAATGACAGCCTAGCCAATGTCGTCTGCTACGAGCGCGTGGTGAACAACATCAAGGATCTGGTCGCGCAGGGGCATGTCCGGCTGGTGGAAACACTGGCGGAGAGCATTGCGGAAGACTGCTTTACCGACGACCGGGTACTGGCTGCCCGCGTCCGCATCGAAAAGCTGAATGCCATAGAAGAAGCCCACAGCGTGGGAATTGAAATTGAACGCCTGCGCCCCTTGCCACAGGCCTAACGCCTGAAAACTAGGCTCAATGGTTTTTTGATCAAAACTTGAGCGGTAATCTCACGTGAAGTGCCTGGCCAACTGAAGCTGGGTTGACTGGGACTGGGTTCCCTGTGGCCGTGTTCCTTGAGGCTGAGTTTCTTGAGGCTGAGTTCCCAGGGGTCGAGACTGAGAGTTGTTTCCATTTCGATTCCCATGTAACAACCGGTTGTGTCGGTCCCTGCAACCATCAATGTTACACACTCTACTTCTTGGGCACTCCCCTCCCAGATGATCATCACCCAAACATCTGTAACAGAGTCCTAGTTTTTTCGCCGTAGCCCATTTTTCCTGAATTTTTATTTATGAGTTGTTTTGGAAGGGATTTAAATCCAATCAGAGATGGTTAATTTGCCGGTAT
>JANQMQ010000531.1 GCA_028279995.1 Candidatus Phaeomarinibacter sp.
TGTGCCTTAAGCCCGGATAGCATGCTGAGCGCAAAAGCCACCTGTGCCGTGTAGCCGGCCTCTGCAGCTTCCGAAACAAACGTACCGTCCAGCCGCCCCTGCGCGCGGGCCTCCTGCACAAGCTTGAGTGCATTGGCTTCGGACTCCGCTGGAACCGATTCATCCAGCCGGTCATGCAGGCGCCCGGACAGAAGCCGGCGCGTGTCTTCATCAAGCCCCAGCCGATCCGCAAGACCATAGAGCAGATCTCGGCCCACGAACTGGGCGATGCGTTTGACCGCACGGATCGACAGGTCCGGCCGCATCGAGATGGGCCCATGCCATTGCGAGACTTCCTCAGCGTTCTTGACGATCTCTTCCATGGTGCTGGCGCGGATTTCCGCGCTGGTGTTGGCCAGCAGTGTCGCAACCGCTGGGATATCAAGGGACGCGACCACTTCGTCCGATACATCAGCACTAAGCGCCTCACGTCCGGCAATCGCCTCGATAACGCCGGTCACCTGTGTTGTTGCAATGAGTTCAATCAGGTCCGCATCGCTGAGCAAGGGGGAGTAGCGCAGAATCGGTCCGCATACGGAGATCTCCGGATCATGCGCGAGCTGATGAACGACCTTCTGCGGCACAAAGGTGGATCTCTTGATTTCCTCGGCCAGGATCGCCCGTACCCGAGGCTCCTGGTCACGGGCCAGCTTCTCGATCAGTTCAATGGTCTGCTCACGCAGAACTTTGGTTTCTTGCTCGGACAGATCAGGCAGCAGACGCGCAATCTTGCCCGTGAGTTCCTCGCGTACCTGAATGTCCTCGTCATCCGCCAGCGTCACATTTGCCTGATGCGGCGTGGAAGGATTGGCAGCTACCAGAGCGCGGGTAGGTGTGTCCTCGTCCCCGGCCAGGTAGTAGAGCATCTCCGGCTCAAGATCAGCCCGCGCGGCCAGGGTGCGCCGGGTCTTGGTATCCTGGGACTCAAGCAGGCTGCGTGCTTCTTCATAGGCCAGCGCCTCGCGGGACGCCTTGTCCTTGCCGGTCAGCATATGAAGGAGTTTCAGCATTGTATGTCTCAGGCAATGGTGGCCACCAGTTGGCCCGTTGCCGGACAAGTTCGGCACGACAACGGGCCTGTAAAGTCTAAGTCCCGCCGCCTAATGGGAAATTAACCGCAATTGAGGGGCGTCGCCGTGCGTTGATGGCAGGTATCCCGCCGTGATGGTTGCCAAGATACAGTTCGCGCCCCACATTCTGACCCATGACAGAAGGTGCCGAAAAATCTCCGTCAGGCCCCGTCCTGCATCCGCAGTTTGACCATGTGGATACGTGGATATTCGACCTCGACAACACGCTCTACCCCGCGCATTGCAACCTGTTTGCACAGATTGACGAACGCATGGGCTCTTTCATTGCGAAGGAACTGGATGTGGACCGGGTGGAGGCGCGGCGCATTCAGAAGAAATTCTATGTGGAGCACGGCACCACGCTGGCCGGGCTGATGTCGGAGCACAATATGCCGCCCGGCCCGTTCCTAGACTACGTCCATGATATTGATCTGGCGGTGGTGGAAGAAAGCGCCGCGCTGGACGAGGCCCTGGCACGACTGCCGGGCAAACGCTTCATTTTCACCAACGGCTCCCATCGCCATGCGGAAAATGTGGCCGGGAAGCTGGGTGTGCTGGACCGGTTTGACGGCATTATTGATATCGCCGCCTGCAATTTCATACCCAAGCCCCATGCTGACGCTTTTACGCATTTCCTTGGTCATTCGCAGGCTGATGCCGCCCGCGCCGCCATGTTTGAGGACATCGCCCGTAACCTCGAGGTGCCGCATGAGTTAGGCATGCGAACCGTTTGGGTACAGACCCATGAGGACTGGGCGACTGAAAAGGCGCATCACGGCAAGGACGGTGAACACGTCCACCATGTCACCGATGATCTGATCGGGTTCCTGACAGACCTCTAGTTCCCGCCGTTGCCCGGTAAGGAGCGAGTCAATCTTGTTGACTGGCGAGGGGCGAAGGCTATCGTGCGCCTCAAATTGACCGGAGACCCGGTCCCAACCTGATTTCAAGCCCACAAGAGACAAAAATGAGCTTTGCTGACCTGGCCGCCACCATCGAAACCGCATTCGACAACCGCGATGATGTAACAACCACCACCACCGGCGAGGTCCGCGAGGCAGTGGACGAAACGCTCGGTGCGCTCGACGCGGGAAAGCTCCGTGTGGCGGAAAAACAGGGTGACACCTGGCAGGTGAATGAGTGGGCCAAGAAGGCCGTGCTCCTGTCGTTCCGCCTCAATGACATGGCGCCGATTGAAGGCGGCCCGGGCGAAAACACGACCTGGTGGGACAAGGTGCCCAGCAAGTTTGAAGGGTGGGGTGACAATCAGTGGCGCGCTGCGGGCTTCCGGGCCGTGCCCAACTGCACCGTCCGCCGCTCAGCCTATATCGCCCCCGGCGTAGTGCTGATGCCGTCTTTCGTCAATCTCGGTGCCTATGTGGACAGCGGCACCATGGTGGATACATGGGCAACGGTCGGCTCCTGCGCGCAGATCGGTAAGGATGTGCACATCTCCGGCGGCGCGGGTATTGGCGGCGTTCTGGAACCGCTACAGGCCAGCCCTGTCATCATCGAAGACAACTGCTTCATCGGCGCCCGCTCGGAAGTGGCGGAAGGCGTTGTCGTCCGCGAAGGCTCTGTCCTCTCCATGGGTGTGTTCCTCGGCCAGTCCACCAAGATCATTGATCGTGCGACCGGCGAAGTCTTCATGGGCGAAGTGCCGGCCTATTCCGTCGTGGTCCCCGGCTCCCTGCCGGGCAAGCCGCTGCCGGACGGCACCCCCGGCCCGAGCCTCTATTGCGCTGTGATCGTCAAGCGCGTGGACGCCCAGACGCGCTCCAAGACCTCCATCAATGAACTCCTGCGAGACTAAGTGACAGACACATCCACCAGCATTGATCCCGTCGCCTTCGCCGCCGAGTTGATCCGCTGTCCCAGCGTGACACCGGCGGAAGGGGGCGCGCTTGACCTGCTGGAGGAGCGGCTGTCCGCGCTCGGCTTCACCTGCCATCGCCTGCCCTTTGAAGAACCGGGCGAGGACCGTGTGGACAATCTCTATGCCCGCATCGGCACATCGGCACCCAATCTGTGCTTTGCCGGCCATACGGATGTTGTCCCTACCGGCAATGCCCGCGACTGGCAGGTCGGCCCGTTCGAGGGGCGTGTGGAAGATGGTGTCATATGGGGGCGTGGTGCATCAGACATGAAGGGCTCTATTGCCGCCTTTGCTGCGGCTGCTGCTGACTACATCGCAGCCAATGGCGCACCTGCCGGCTCCATCAGTTTCCTCATCACCGGTGATGAAGAAGGCCCGGCCGTCAACGGCACGGTGAAGATGCTGGACTGGCTGGAGCGCCATGACGAAAAGATCGATCACTGTGTCGTCGGTGAGCCGACCAATCCGCATGAACTTGGCGAGATGATCAAGATCGGCCGCCGCGGCAGCGTCAACATGGTCATCAGCGCACAGGGCAAGCAGGGACATGTGGCCTATCCGCATCTGGCGGACAACCCGACACCGCATCTGGTTGCTGCCCTTGCCGCCCTTGATGCGCTTGTGCTTGATCAGGGGACGGAGCATTTCCAGCCGTCCAATCTGGAAATCACCACCATTGATGTGGCGAACGAGGCCACCAATGTCATTCCGGCTGCGGCCCGGGCGCGGGTCAACATCCGCTTCAACGACTGTCATTCCGGTGACAGCCTGATTGAACTGGTTGAGAAAACCGTATCGGAAGTCGCGACTGCCAGGGGGGCGGACATCACGGTCACGCCGAAAATCTCTGGCGAGAGTTTCGTCACCCAGCCCGGCCGGTTCGTTGACCTTGTCGCGCGGTCGGTCGAATCCATTCTGGGGCGTGCGCCGGAACTTTCGACCACCGGCGGTACATCCGACGCCCGCTTCATCAAGAACCATTGCCCGGTGCTGGAGTTCGGCCTTGTGGGTGAAACAATGCACAAGGTGGATGAGCGCGTGCCGGTGCAGGATGTGGAGAAGCTGACTGCCGTCTATGCGTCAGTGCTTGAGGGATATTTTGCAGATGCAACGGCGTTTGCAGCGGAACGGCAGGAGCGCGCATAGCCATGCCCAGTCTCGCTGAAGCCCTGCGCGCGCTTGAAGGATCGCTGGCCATTGCCCGGCGGGACCCGGACGCCAGCCGGTTCTTCGATCTGTCAGCGGACTCGTTCTGGCGCTCCTTCGGCGCTGTCATTTACCTCGCACCCATCTATCTGGTTTTTACCTTCGCCGAAGCCCGCATGGCGGCGGAGATCGGTGATCCATCCGTCACCGTCATCCCCAGCTCTGGTGTCCTGCTGACTGCCGAGATGGTCACCATGCTGCTGGAGTGGTTCGCCTATCCGATCGTCATCTTCTTCCTCGCACCGCAGTTCGGGCTGGGCAAACGCGTTTCGACCTATATCATTGTCTACAACTGGTCTTCGCTGGGCATTGCCATCGTGATGCTGCCGAATTTCCTGTTGTATCTCGTAGGCTTCTTCCCCGTGCAAATGGCCATTCTGGTCAATTTCGGTCTGCTGCTGGCGGTTTTCTGGTACCGCTGGTACATCGCCCGTGAGGTGCTGGGCGCACCGGCTGCGACGGCCATCGGCTTCGTGGTTCTGGATGTCGTGCTGGGACTCTTCATCGGCCTCAGCATCGCATCGCTCATCATCGGGCAGGGTTAGGCGTGTCAGACACACGTCCCATCGGTGTGTTCGACAGTGGTGTCGGCGGCATCACGGTCCTCAAGGCAA
>JANQMQ010000563.1 GCA_028279995.1 Candidatus Phaeomarinibacter sp.
GACTCCCGGGCTGCGAGCATTTGAAAAGCACGCGGTGCGAAGCGGGGGTGGAGCCAATCACAGGTTTGGGCTGGATGACGGACTGCTCATAAAAGACAATCACATCGCCGTCGCGGGCGGTGTGACCGCGGCGATCGAAGTGGCGAAGTCGCAGGCCGGACATATGGTCAAGATCGAATGCGAAGTAGACACGCTTGATCAACTGGCGGAGGCGCTGGATGCAGGTGCGGAGGCCATCCTGCTGGACAACATGTCCCCAGCAGTTCTGGCTGAGGCTGTCGAGATCAATTGGGGGCGTGCAACGCTTGAAGCGTCCGGCGGGATTACCGCTGAAACAATTGCAGCTGTTGCTGAAAGCGGTGTTGATCTGATCTCCGTTGGCTGGCTTACCCATTCCGCGCCCTCGCTGGACCTGGGACTGGATATCGATTTCGGCGACTGATCCCCCTACACTCTTCTCCAGAAAAGAAACTGAGGGAGAAAGAGCATGTCCAGATCCAACGGGCGCAAATCCATCTTCATCACAGGTGCAGCAAGCGGCATGGGGCTTGCGACCGCTCAGCTCTTTGCAGACAAGGGCTGGTTTGTTGGTGCAACGGACGTCAACGACGCAGGCCTAAAAGCACTTGAAAGCGAAATCGGCGCGGACAATTGCTTCATTTCCACGCTGGATGTGACCAATGGCGACCAGTACGCTGACGTGCTCAAAGCATTTGCAGCAGACACAGATGGGACGCTCGACCTGCTCTTCAACAACGCAGGTATCGGTGCCGGCGGTTTCTTTGACGAGATGATATTTGACGACGTCATGGCAGTTGTGAACGTCAATTTTGTCGGAGTCATGCGCGGCATTCACCTTGCCTACCCCCTTCTGAAGGCGACACCCAATTCCCTTTGCTTCACCACATCTTCTTCTTCGGCGACATTCGGCATGCCGGGCATTGCCGTTTACTCAGCAACCAAACATGCTGTGAAGGGGCTGACGGAAGCATTGTCGATCGAGTTCGCCCGTCATGGGGTGCGGGCGGCAGATGTTCTGCCGGGGTTGATTGATACACCGATCCTGCCGGAAGGAACGCAGGACAATGCACCAACCGAAGGGACGTTCCGGCTGATGCCGGCCTCGTCCGTCGCGGACAGCGTCTGGGCCGCCTACAACACGCCGGAAAAGCTGCACTGGTATGTGCCTGAGGAAATCGGTGATCTGGACAAGGCGGCCGGCAATACGCCGGAGCTTGTGCGGGAACAGATCAAGAGCACCGGACCGCTGGCGGCTATCATTCGGGAGATGGAAGAGCAGGCTGCAGCGGGTAACTAGCACGCAGCTTCACGAAAAAAGCCAGGCGCAAGGCCTGGCTTTTTGCTTCGTGATCTCCAGCCGGACTTAGCTTTCCTGCGGCGCGTGCCGATTTGCCCAGCGATAGAAGATGTGCTTGCCGACCGTTGTGGTTTCGTTCAGCGTCGGTGCCCAGTAAGGCGACACATAGTCTGCATGATAGTGTGTTGCCTTGCCCGTCACTTCTTCCCACTCAACATCAAGCATGACGTAGCTTGCGAGATTCTGTGACTTCTCCCAGGCGCTGGCCTCTGCCGCAACGTCGCGCAGGCCATCGCAGGTCCAAGAGAACTGGCACCCGGTCGTAAGGTGTGAGCCTTGATAGACAACGCCGCAAATCGTGCCGGGGTAGCGCCAGTCTTCGACGCGGGTCAGCACGACTTCGGCAACTGCGAGCTTGCCTTTGGCACCCTCGCTGCGGGCCTCGAAATAGATCGCTTCGGCAAGACATTTGTGCTCGCGCTCAAGCTGCTTGGGAGAAAGACCGGCAAACTGTTCGGCAAGGCGATCGCCACCGGCAATGTGAACCGCGTTTTCC
>JANQMQ010000268.1 GCA_028279995.1 Candidatus Phaeomarinibacter sp.
GTCAAATTCCAGCGGTTGTGAAAGCGGCGCACCTTAGGCCGCGAGTGTTCTGTGGGGCAAGCAGATGACGAGGGTCATCCCCTGCGGTCAGCTGCGCAATCTGATACGTCCACGCGCAATATGGAAGGCCATCCAGATGGCGAACAGGGTTGCGGCGAGGCCATACCACGTCATTGCATAGCCCAGATGCGGGTTTTTCAGTTCCAACCGGGTTTGCCCCCCCACCGGATATCCGCCAGGATTTTCCGTGGTGTCGGCATCCAGCATCAACGGAAAGACCGGGGACAGGTCGCCCAGCTGTGCAATCCGGTCGATCGGGCGGTGATACCAGACGTTCTTTGCCAGATCGGGGTCCGGGGTGAAGGCATTCGCGTCGTCAGGCGCAATGAGGATACCTGTGACGGTGACTTCGCCTTCCAGCTGGCCCTGAGCACGCGTCGAGGCATCTTTGCGTCTGATAGGTACAAACCCCCGGTCAACAAGCAGCCAGCCGCCTTCGGACAGCTCAAGAGGCGTGATCACGTGGTATCCGGGCTCACCCTCAATAGACGATATGTAGACATGCACCTCAGCCCCGTGGACAAACCGGCCAGTGGCCTTTGCCGGGGTGTAGCGCAGGGGCTCCGGGTTCAGACCGGCCCAGCTATCACTGTCAGGAAGCTGGCCTGGCTCGGCGGACAGCCCGGCTTCGATTGTCGCAAGCAGGCCTTCTTTCCAGGCGAGGCGGTCCATCTGCCAGTTACCCAGCGCAATGAGGATGGCCAGGGCAACGACGCCGAAGAGCGTCGGCCAGAGCATGGGGCGGAATGTCATGGCTGGTCCCTGCGCCCTTCGCGGGCCCGGTTGTGATACTGCAGCGCGATGAGCGTCGCCTTGAACGGCCGCAGCAGGACGACCGGCAACACAATGGCAAGCGGCAGAAAGATCGCTGCATGCACCCAATACGGCGGCTGGTATGACACCTCAACGAACAGCGCCAGGCCGACGATCAGAAAGCCGGCAATCAGGATGATGAAGACCGCCGGACCGTCGCCGGTATCCACTTTGGAAAAATCCAGCCCGCAGGACCCGCAGACGGTGTCAACGCCCAGAAATCCCCTGAAAAGACTGCCTTCCCCACAACGAGGACAGCGCCCCAGCAGGCCCGCCCGAAAGGGAGAGACTGCTGGGGCGCTGTTGTCGCGTTCGAACTCGTTCAAGTGCCGCTAATGCGCAGCAGGTGTGCCTGCGCCCCACACATAGATGGCGGCAAACAGGAAGAGCCATACCACGTCCACGAAGTGCCAGTACCAGGCGGCAGCTTCAAAGCCGAAGTGATGCTTGGCTGTGAAATGACCCGCATAGGCACGGAACAGGCAGACCGCCAGGAAGATGGTGCCGATGATCACATGGAAGCCGTGGAAGCCGGTCGCCATGTAGAACGTTGCGCCATAGATGTTGCCAGAGAAACCGAAGGCCGCGTGGCTGTATTCATACGCCTGCAGAAGAGAGAACAGGACGCCGAGCACCACCGTGCAGATCAGGCCCCATTTCAGACCTTCACGGTCACCGTTCTGCAGGGCGTGGTGCGCCCATGTAACTGTCGTGCCGGATGTCAGCAGAACAAGCGTGTTCATCAAGGGCAGATGGAACGGATCAAATGTCTCGATGCCAACCGGTGGCCACACGCCACCGGTCGCCTCAACGCGCTGATACTGCGCAACTTCGCCGGCGAAGAACGCCACATCGAAATAGGCCCAGAACCAGGCTACGAAGAACATCACTTCTGAGGCAATGAACAGGACCATGCCGTAGCGGTGATGCAGCTGCACAACCGGTGTGTGATGGCCCTGGTGCTCGGCTTCCTTGGTAACGTCACGCCACCAGCCGACCATTGTGTAGAGCACCATGGCAAGGCCGATATAGAACACCCAGGGGCCGGACATGCCAAGCACGGGGTCTGGCTTCATGGCCACAACACCACCAAGCATCATGACGAATGCGCCTACAGAGCCAACAAATGGCCATGGGCTGGGATCAACCAGATGATAATCGTGCTCTTTGGCGTGTGCGTCGGCCATGTCGTATCCCCGGATATACGTTAGATCGTTTCTACCCGCAGCCTACATGACTGCGGGTAGGTGTTCCAATTACCCCGCTAGTCAGCGGAGGCAGTTATTTGAGTGGTCGGATTTTTCTTCTCATAGAACGTGTATGACAGCGTGATGGTCGATACGTCGTCCATATTCGGATCATCAGCAATGGCCGGATCGACAAAGAAAGTGACCGGCATCTCGATCTGCTCGCCCGGCATCAGGAGCTGCTCAGTAAAGCAGAAGCACTCCACCTTGGCGAAGTACACACCGGCCTTCTGCGGCGTGACATTGTATGTCGCCGTACCGACAATGGGACGATCAGACAGGTTCTGGGCTGTGTAGAAGGCCAGACCATCTGCGCCGACATTTATTTCAGTTGCCGTCTGCTGCGGCTTGAAGCCCCAGTCGAGATCACGGTTGGTGTTGGCGTCAAAGCGCACCGTCACCACGCGGTCGAGAATCACATCGGAGAATTCCGCGGAGGCCTGCGTCGTGCCGCCATACCCTGTAACACGGCAGAACAGGTCATAAAGCGGAACGGCGGCATAGGCCATGCCGACCATGCCGCCCACGATCAGCGCGCAGGCCATCACAATCTGTTTTTCGCGTTTTGCCAGCCCGGTTTTTGCAGCTGCTGCGGTCATCTCTTTCGCCTCGTTCCTAGTAGGTGCGGTCCGCGACGTTACCGCCGAGCCGTACCAGTGTCATTGCGAAGAATAGTCCCACCATGGCGATAAGGCCCAAGGCGACAGCGATGTTACGGCGGCGCAGGCGCGCCTGCTGCTCCGGGGTGAGCGTTACGGGCGCTGCACCGTCTTCATCGGTCGTCATGTCCTTATCTTCAGTCATTCTTCGCGCCCTACACAAATGGCGCAAACGGGGCGAGACCCGCCATGCGCTCGATCAAAAGGGACGCGAAAAGGGCAAAAAGATAGAAGATCGAAAAGCCGAACAGCCGCATTGCCGACTTATGCGCAAGCGCGCCGGTGCGGTAACGCCAGACATTGACGGCGAGTGTCAGGAACCCGGCTCCAAGGCCGATGGAGGCTACCGCATAGACCACACCGCCGAAGCCCAGGACCAGCGGCATGGCGCCCAGCGGCACGAGCAGCAGGGAATAGAGCAGTATCTGGTTGCGCGTCGCATCAGGCCCCGCCACGACCGGCAACATGGGCACGCCGGCGCGGGTGTAATCATCATTGCGGACCAAAGCGAGGGCCCAGAAGTGCGGCGGCGTCCACATGAAAATGATCGCAACCAGAACCAGAGGCTCAAGGGCAAGGCCGCCCGTGACCGCCGCCCAGCCGATGGCCGGGGGAAGCGCACCGGCGAGGCCGCCGATGACTATGTTCTGGGACGTCGCCCGTTTGAGCCACATCGTGTAGACGACGACATAAAAGAGGATGGTGAACGCTAGAAGCGCCGCCGGCACGTAGCCGACCAGAGCTGCCATAACAAATACGGACGCCGCCGACAGGGTCGCGCCAAATGCAGCAGCGGACTGGGCGGAGACGACACCCTTGGGGATCGGCCGGTTGACCGTCCGGTCCATGACCGCATCAATGTCCGCATCCCACCACATGTTGAGCGCACCGGACGCGCCTGCGCCAACTGCGATGCACAGCAAGGCTGTGAATGCGGTCAGGGGATGAATGTCACCGGGTGCAATCATCATCCCCACAAGCCCGGTGAAGATGACAAGCGACATCACGCGCGGCTTTAGCAGCGCGAAATAGTCCGCGATGTCCGCTTCCATATAGCCGGGCGTGGCCCCTTTGAGGCCTCGGGGGGAAGCAGAAACGGAGGCCCCGTTGGAGCCCCCGTTTTGCGTATAGGTGATGTCGCTCATATCAGCGCTTCATCCTTGCGAGGTGCCCTACTTGATGCGGGGCAGTGTTGAGAACTGGTGGAACGGCGGCGGTGAGGACAGCGTCCATTCCAGCGTCGTTGCGCCTTCACCCCAGTAGTTGTCGCCGACCTTGCGCTTCTTCATGAAGGCGTCGAGCACGCCCCAGAGGAAGATCAGGACCGCGAAGGCCGAGATGTAGGAGCCGATGGACGATACATAGTTCCAGCCGGCATAGGCATCCGGGTAGTCCGCGTAACGGCGCGGCATGCCGGCAAGGCCGAGGAAGTGCTGCGGGAAGAAGATGAGGTTCACACCGATGATCGTCACCCAGAAGTGCAGTTTGCCGATGAACTCGGAATATTCGTAGCCGAACATCTTGCCGAACCAGTAGTACCAGCCAGCGAAGATGGCGAACACAGCACCCAGCGACAGCACGTAGTGGAAGTGAGCCACAACGTAGTAGGTGTCGTGCAGCGAACGGTCGATGCCTGCATTGGCAAGCACCACACCTGTCACACCACCAACGGTGAACAGGAAGATGAAGCCGATGGCCCACAGCATGGGTGTTTTGAACTCGATGGAGCCGCCCCACATGGTGGCGATCCAGGAGAAGATTTTCACGCCGGTCGGCACCGCGATCACCATGGTGGCGAAGACGAAGTAGGCCTGCGTGTCCACATCAAGGCCCACCGTATACATGTGGTGCGCCCAGACGATGAAGCCGACAGCGCCAATCGCGACCATGGCGTAGGCCATGCCGAGATAGCCGAAGACAGGTTTCTTCGAGAAGGTCGAGATGATGTGGCTGATCATGCCGAAGCCCGGCAGGATCAGGATGTACACCTCGGGGTGACCGAAGAACCAGAACAGGTGCTGGAACAGGATGGGGTCACCGCCGCCTGCAGGATCAAAGAAGGTCGTGCCGAAGTTACGGTCGGTCAGCAGCATCGTGATGGCGCCGGCCAGAACAGGCAGCGACAGCAGCAGCAGGAAGGCTGTGACCAGCACGGACCAAACGAACAGCGGCATCTTGTGCAGGGTCATGCCCGGCGCGCGCATGTTGAAGATGGTCGTGATGAAGTTGATGGCCCCCAGAATGGAGGATGCACCCGCGACGTGCAGCGCGAGAATGGCAAAGTCCATCGCCGGGCCGGGCTCCGCTGAAGCCGACAGTGGCGGGTAAATCGTCCAGCCGCCACCAACGCCGAGGCCGCCGGGCGGTCCGGGTACAAACAGGGAGATAACGAGCAGGCCGAGCGCTGCCGGGAGCAGCCAGAACGAGATGTTGTTCATCCGCGGGAAGGCCATGTCCGGTGCGCCGATCATCAGCGGCACAAACCAGTTACCGAAGCCGCCGATCATGGCGGGCATCACCATGAAGAAGATCATGATGAGACCGTGGGCTGTCACCAGCACATTGTAGAAGTGATAGTCGCCGCCCAGAATCTGGTCGCCCGGGGCCTGAAGCTCCGCGCGGATAAGGACTGACATCAGACCACCGATCACGCCGGATATGATGGCGAAGATCAGATACATCGTGCCGATGTCTTTGTGGTTGGTGGAGTAGGCGTATCGCCGCCAACCGGTCGGGTGATCTTCGTGATGATCTGCGTGTGTAGCGTCGCTCGCCATCGGTTCAGTCCTTTAAGTGAGCAGGTGGTGTTCTATGTCGTGTTGGGAGGTTGCGCGGCTAGTTGCGCGCATCCGCCAATTGCGTCAGGTCATCCAGCGGTGACGGCGGGATGGTGCCGTTGAGGGCATATTCCTCTTCCGCGCTTTTCACCCAGGCGTCGAAATCATCCTGTTCGACGACATGCACCTCAATCGGCATGAAGGCGTGGCGAACGCCACACAGCTCGGAGCACTGGCCGTAATAGATGCCGGTCTTGGTCGCATTGAACCATGTTTCGTTGAGGCGTCCGGGAACCGCGTCCATCTTCACCCCGAATGCCGGCATGGCCCAGTTGTGGATCACGTCAGCGGCCGTGACGATCACGCGCACATTGGTGTCCACGGGAACAACCACCTTGGTGTCCGTCGCCAGCAGGCGCGGCTGGCCCGGTGCCAGATCCTCTTCCTCGATCATATTGGCGAAGTACTCGAAATCGCCGTGATCGGGATAGGAGTAGCCCCAGTACCACTGGTAGCCCGTCGCCTTGATGGTGAGTTCGCTTTCGGGAACAACCGCCTCAAGGTAGAGCAGCCGGAAGGACGGGATGGCGATGGCCACCAGAATGAGCACCGGCACCACGGTCCAGACCACCTCGATGAAGGTGTTGTGAGATGTCTTTGACGGTGTCGGGTTGGCCTTGGCGTTGAAGCGGACCATGCAGTAGAGCAGAAGCGCCAGCACGAAGAGCGTGATGGCTGTGATGATGACCAGCAGGAAGTTGTGGAAAGAATCAATGCTTTCCATCACCGGCGATGCCGACGGCTGGAACCCCATCTGCCAGGGCTCGGGCTGCGCGGCACCCGCCGCACCGGCGATGATCATCGCGCCCAGAAAGGCAAAGGCCATAAAAATCTTCGGCAAGTAAGTCGCCATGCTCGACATCCCCAGTCGTAATCCGAGTCGTAATTCTTAGTCCGTGACCCCATGTCGCCTGTAAAGGCGCCGACGGTGTCAGTACGTGCAAGAGCGGACGATTAGCACGTCACGCAAGCAACGCAAACAAAGCTTGCATCCTGCGTTCAGGCGAATCCCACCCCCTGTGGTCGAAGACAAAGTATAGCGCGGCTTGTGGCAGGGGCGAGTGGGCGGATTCTTTTTGCGACACTTTGACCCAAAATCCGGGACGCCCGGGTTTTCCGCATGAACCCGAGGGTTTGAGCGATGGTTTGGCCTGTGGTCACAGGCGGAAAACGGCAGCGCAGATTTGCCAACGGGACCAGCATGTTACAGCCCGCATCCCTGCGGCTGGTCATCGGGTTTTGGCGGACTAGCTTGCGTCGTATACAGTTGCAAGGCATTCGCATTAAGTCGCGGGTGCCTTGGTTTGCCCGGTAACTGCCGTGCATCTATGCGGCACTTGCCATTGAAAACCGGGTGCCTATCACCCTGAAAGGTCGCCATGCGGGACGAAGCGCTGATCCATTTCCACTACGGTCGGAAGATTTCCGCCGGTCTGCACATTGCGGAGGATGGCGGCTCGGCCCCAGCCCTTCTGGAAATGGCAGCTCCCTATCTGGACCCGCGTGACCCCGGCCGGTCTGCCGTCGGTTTTTGCGCAGCACACCCGCAGTCTGTCTCGGACATCACAGCCCCACCACCGCCCGGCTGGCAGACTTGGAAGTTCAGCGACTGGGACAACTGGTTTGGCCGCATCAACGGCGTGTTCCTGCTCGACCTTGAGGCATTGCGGGTCACCCAGTGGCCCATGTACCGGACATCAAGGGTCCATGTGCCGTGCGATCTCTCCACCATGCCGGGACGGCTGATGCCGATCGAAGAGCTTGTGGCCAATGATCCGGGCCGCGCCCGCCCGACCGGCCCGGGCGTTCAGGCGTTGCTGGATGACATTCCCGGTAGCTAGTCGCACGCACAGTGATTATGTGTAGCTGACAGAATTATTCGATTTCCCCAGAGAAAGTGCAGCAATGCCCACCCCCGATGAACTGTTCTTCACCCGCGCCGGTCTTGATCCCGACCGTCTGACGCGGA
>JANQMQ010000600.1 GCA_028279995.1 Candidatus Phaeomarinibacter sp.
ATACCGGCCCCGGTGAATTCTCCACGCGCCTCGGCCTCATCCCAAAGTGATCTTGGGCAGATTTTGTAGATGACTGAACTCATACGCGCTGAGGTGCCACAGGCGTGATGCGTCGGCAAGTGGATGGTTGTCGCAAGAGGAATTTGTTCCTATATTCAACGCATCTGATTCTCTGACCGAGGGCCCATGCTCACCCATCGTGAAATCTGGCAGGCCATTGATACCCTTGCGATCCGCTCCGGTATGAGCGCGTCGGGACTTGCGCGCGCCGCCGGCCTGGACCCAACGACATTCAATCGCTCAAAGCGTATGGCTGCCAACGGCAAGCAGCGCTGGCCGAGCACGGAGAGCCTGTCGAAGGCGCTGGAGGCTGCGGGCACCAGCATGGAAGAGTTTGTCGGATTTATCAGCAATGGGGGCTCACTCGACGGCGTGGACAGTCTGTCCGGCTTCACGGCGGACAAAGGCGGTGTACCTGTCATCGGGTTTGCCCAGGCCGGTGACGGCGGGTTCTTCAGTGATGGCGGTTTTCCCGTCGGCGGTGGATGGGAGCGTGTTGAATTGCCGGGCGAGACCGGGTCAGGCGGTGATGAAAACATGTACGCCCTGGAAGTGTCAGGCGACAGCATGGCACCGGTCTACAGAAAGGGAGACATCATTGTCGTATCTCCCAATGCCGCCATTCATCTGGGTGACCGTGTCGTTGCCAAGACGACAGAAGGTGAGGTTCTGGCCAAGGAACTGCGCGTACGGAACACGAAGCGCATCGTGCTGGCGTCCTTGAATCCGTCCTTCGATGATCGTGAGTTCAAGCCATCTCAGATTGAGTGGCTGGCGCGAATTGTCTGGGCCCGGCAATAGCGCAGCTGCCTCACAAAGCTAATAGGTCATCTGCTCCCGCGTGATTTCGCGCCGTAGCATGGAATCGCTTCCGCTGCGGTAGGCCCGGAGCAGTCTGTCTGCCTGACGTTGCGTATGACGCTCGAACGCAGTGGCGACCTGTGCGTGCCCTGCAGCCAGCAAAATCCGTTCGGCTTCTTCTCCGAAAGCTCGCGTATCATGTGCCAGCAACTGCAGAGCACATTGATGCAGAACGATCACGCTGACATCGTGCGCTGAGACTGCCTGTCGGATGTGGGAGATGCCGGCTGCCCGGTTCGCATCATAGAGTGCCGATGCAAGCAGCGGTCCTGCGCCGTTTACGATCTCAAGGTGCCATGTTCCAGAGAGTGCCAGCGCCCAAGCATTTTCGGGCTCAAGTGCCAATGCAGCATCTATGGCGGCACGGGCTTCTGTCGCCAGGCCCTGCTGGTGTGCGAAGTAGTTACCCACAGCCCGCCCCTGAAAGCCAAGGGCAACGGCAAGTTGCAGGTGTCCTTCCACAATGGCCGGGTCGCGGGAAATGGCTGACGCAGCTGTTGTCCTTGCTGCTTCTACAAGCACGGCCCGCTCACTGCGGGGCGCAAATCGCGCCTGCGCCAGCAGCGCTCTTGCCGCAAGGGCGTTCGCCCGTGCAGAAGGCAGTGCCCGCGCGCTATGTGCCGCCTGCGCATAGTCACCGCTTGCATACAGCTTCGTTGCGGTCTCGAGTGATCCTGTATCGGCGGCCGCAAAGCCTGCACAGGACAAGACAGCAAGACCGAGAACCATTGCACTCTTAAGAACAAATCCCATACAGAGAGAGTTGCGTTCTTCGCGGCATGAGGCAAGCAGTCAGGATGCTGTTTGGATCACTATGCGGTGTTCCTGGCCAACGCATCCGCAATCATGGTCCGCGTCTCTTCAATGCCATAAAGCGCGACGAATGAGCCAAACCGCGGACCCTGAGACTGCCCCAGAAGTACTTCGTACAGCGCGCTGAACCATGCGCGAAGCGGATCAAACCCATGCTCCTTGCCCACGGCAAATACTTCATTCTGAATGGCTTCCGCATCCGCTGACCCATCAAGGGCCGCCAGGCGGTTCGACAGATCCTGCATGGCTTCGGCTTCCTGATCTGTCGCGGGGCGAAAAACCTTTGCCGGCTTTACGAAGTCATGGAAGTAGGTGATGGCATAGCCGACCATTTCATCAAGAAGCGGAAAGGTCTCCGGTGTCGCACCAGGCACGTATCGAGAAATAAAACCCCACAGCACGTCCTTATCTTCTGAGTTTGAGGCACTCACAAGGTTCAGCAGAATATTGAACGAGATCGGTACTTCATCCGTTGGCGGCGTCCCCTCATGAATATGCCACACCGGGTTTGCAAGCTGCTTAGCCGGCTCAAGCTTTGGATAGCTTGTGAGGTGGGACAGATACTCATCGACATTCTTT
>JANQMQ010000651.1 GCA_028279995.1 Candidatus Phaeomarinibacter sp.
CCTCGATGCCCGCATCACCCTCAAGTCGTTGCACCTCGGTGTGCACCAGGAGTTCGATGTTCGGTGTGCTCTCTATCCGGCGGATCAGATATTGCGACATGGTTTCGGCGAGATTATCGCGGCGAATGAGAACAGATACCTTGCGCGCCCGGCCGGACAGATAGACAGCCGCCTGTCCCGCCGAGTTGCCGCCGCCCACAATGACGACATGCTGATCCCGGCACATCATGCCCTGAATGTGGCTGGCGCCGTAGTGAACACCCACACCCTCAAAACGCTCCAGGCCCTCGATGTCCGGCTGTCGGTAAATGGCACCTGAAGCAATGATGACAGCGCGCGCCTTCAGCTCTCCTCCACAATCAAGAGCAATGCGATGCTGAGGAGTCCCGCATGTCAGGGACACTGCTTCCTGGGCAATCGCTACCTCGGCGCCGAATTTCTGCGCTTGCAGAAACCCGCGCCCAGTCAGGGCCTGGCCTGAAATGCCCGTGGGAAAGCCGAGATAGTTTTCAATACGCGAAGAAGAACCAGCCTGACCGCCGATGGCGCATTTCTCAAGCACTGCCACATCCAGACCTTCGGAGGCTGCATAGACGGCAGCCGCAAGGCCCGCGGGTCCGCCCCCGATCACGGCTACGTCAAACTCGGCATCACTGGGCAATTCCGCCGTCAGTCCAAGGCAGTCCGCCACTTCCTTGATGGTCGGCTGTGACAGGCGGGTATGACCACAGATGACAAGCGGCTTGGGACCGGTTTCCGCGTCCAGCTGCCTGCGCCGATCCGCATCAGCTGGCGAGGTTGCATCCACCATGGCGTAAGGCACAGCATTGCGCGACAGGAATTCACGCAAGCCGGCCGCCTGTTTCTCGGTCTCATGGCCCACGATGATGATGTCGCCAAGATGCTTGGAGATCATGTTCATCCGCCGGAGGATGAACGCCTGCAGTATCTTCTCGCCAAGCTCGGCCTCGACTGCCAGCAGATCCCGCAGCCGTTGATTGGAAACCTTGATGGCCCGAAGCTCGGTCTTCGCAGCACCTGCCACAAATGCTCCACGCCCGGTCATGGTCACCGTTTCGCCGCTGAAGCCACCTCTTGTATGTGTATAGACATTGTGTTCGCCGGCTTCGTCCCGGCGCAGGATGTCCATCTCACCATCACGCACGAGATAGAATGCAACGTTGCGATCACCGATCTCCCAAAGGCGCGTGCCCGCCGGAACAACAATTTCTTCGCCGTAGGCAAGCACAAGTTGCGCTTCGTCTTCAGAAAGAAGCGGATAGAGTTCATCCATCCGCCCTTCCACACCCGCCGCCCATGGCGGTGCATCACTCTTTTCTGAGGACCTTGCATCAGACTGGCTCACGGGAAACTCCTCGAAATAGATTGGATACGACACGCACCCTGCCCTGATTTTACGAGCGCATCATGACACCGGTTTGCAATTGTGAAAGGGCGCGCCATCCCGCACAGGTCATGCCAGCATCCGCCCGCACGCTGCCGCAAGCATTGCACCCAGACGCGGATTGTACTGCGGAAACAGATGTGCCTCGATGGCTTCAAGCTCCACAAGCAATAGCTTGCCCTGATGCGGAACCACATCAATACGCGTCGCAAGAACCGGTGCAGGCATGACTCTCAGAAACGCCCTGCACGCATCGATTTCCGCAGGCGTTGGATCATATGCCTCATCTGCACCGCCATGATGGGTGTGAATGAGGTAGTTGCCTGCCGCCGGCCGCTTGCGTAGGGCATGGGAAAATTCCTGCTCGACGAAAACAAATGACAGTTCTCCCTGATCGAGAATCCCATTGATGAATGGCTGAGCAAAATGGGTGTCAGGGACGATGTCCGCCCCCGCGTCCCCAGGTTCAACACGCCGCATGTCAAATCCGCCACCACCATAGAGCGGCTTCAGAACAAGCTCCTGAACGTCCAGAGCATTTCGAAGGTCATCAATTGTCGTCCCAGGCGTATCCACAAAAGCACTGGGGATAACCGGCAGCCCCATGGCCTCGAGTTCGCCGAGATATCGCTTGTTCATGTTCCACAAAATCGTGCGCGGGTCATTCGCAACCGGCGCTTGCTCAGCAGCTTTTCGCAGAAAAGCAGCAAAGGCATCAGGCTTTTCTTTGTAGTTCCAGGTCGTGCGCACAAAATAGAGGTCGAAATCGGCCCGCAAAGGGTCAACCTGTTCCCAGTCGACTTCCACAAGTTCCATCCCCGCGGCGGCAAATTGCGATGTGAACGCCTCAAGTTCGATATCGTGTTCGAAGGCGTCAGGCCACCGATCCGGCGACGTGGTGAGATTATGCTTGCAGGCAAGGAAAGCGATCTTCTGACTGGCGTTCATATGGTATCAATCTGACAAGTAGGTGATGTCGCATGACCAGTATCCGCCGACCGGCAGTTGGCCACTGGAAGCATTAGTAAGAGTGCAATGGACCTGAACAGCTTAGTCGCTGCCTGGGATGGGAAATCAGTCAGCACGATCAGCCAGATCTACCATGATCACAAGAACACAGCTGAGTTTGGAAGGCATCTCATCAATTGCCTCGGTGACGCTGAGAGCGAGCGTGGCGTAACTTGGCTCATAAAACACCATCTCGAGCAGGGCTGGATGGAGCGAGGCGAAGGGCCCAACACAAACGAAACAGCTGCCATGATCAAAGCGCTACCAACTCTCACGCACTGGGAGGCACGCCTGCACTTGTTGCAGAGTCTTGATCACTTCGAAATACCAAAGTCGTCTGCAGCGCCGCTCGCGACCTTTCTTGAGACCGCCATCAAGGACAATGCAAAGTTCGTGCGGGCATGGGCCTATCACGGATGGTATGTACTCGCTGACCAGCATCCCACGTACCTGCCTCAAGCGACGGCGCTGCTGGAGGAAGCCCAGAGCACCGAAAGTGCAGCATCTGTAAAGGTCAAAGTCCGCAAAGCGCTGCAGAATCTTGGCTGAACCTAGCCTCACGGCCGGTTGCTCTTTGCCCGGAAGATTTGGGCTTATTTAACCCCTCTCGGTATTCAATTCAGGCTGCGAGATCGGAGGGCAAGTGGTTCAGCTTCTACGCAAACTGCAGAGCAAATACTGGCCTGCAAGCCAGGATGGCGCAGAACTCCTCGTAGCTTCCGAGCGCACCTTTGCAACCTTTTGCGTACTTGCAGGTGTATCCGGGACATTGGTCTCACTCACCAACCTGCCCTATTTCTCCGTCCACCCGGTCCAGGTCGCAACCGGTCAACTGATAGCGCTGGGATTTCTGATCGCCCCCCTTGTGATCAATGGCCACAAATCCTTCGATCGCCTCATGACGCTGACCGGCTACGGCGCAATGGCGCTCCTGCTGATGATGTCGATAAGTCTTGGCACCCTGATATCATCCTCAAGCCTCCTGCTGCTTCCAGCCATTGCGGCGTTCACTCTCGTCCTAGGCTGGCGTTTTGGACTCGTTGCAACCCTCGGGTCGTGCGCCGCCTTTGTCATTGGGTTCGTCAACAACCTGTCTTCGCCCAGCGCCGTCCCCCCTGATCCGGCCTATCTGGTCAGCCTGATTTGTGGCGCCATCATCCTGTTCCTTGGAAGCACGATCTACCGCCGCGAAATGCAGCGCGCCACTAATCGTATTGAGGCAGAACGGCAGCGCGCCAAGGAAGCCGATAAAGCCAAGTCGGAATTTCTGGCAATGATGAGCCATGAAATCCGCACACCGATGAACGGTGTTATCGGAATGCTGCAGCTGCTCGCCATGTCAGATATCGGGCAGACAGAGAAAGACCAGGCTGGGACGGCCCTTCTGTCGGCCCCGTCCCTGCTGACAATCCTCAATGATCTTCTCGACTACTCCAAAAACGATGCCGGAGGCGTAGAGCTGCATGAAGCGACCTTTGATCCGGCGCACACGATGGCATCAGTCAACGGCCTGTTCCTGCCACTGGCACAGGCCAAGGGTATCGGCTTTCGTATGAACGGTCTCGCAGACCTGCCGCCGCTTCTGGTTGCTGACGAGGAGAAGTTGCGGCAGATCGTCAGCAACCTCGTAAACAACGCTATCAAGTTCACCAACTCCGGGGCCGTAACGGTCACCGTCAGTTACCGGGACAGGAAGCTGGGAAACCTTGCGGGTCAGTTGCGGCTGGAGGTTGAAGACACAGGCATCGGCATCCCCCTGGATCAGCAGGAAATTGTTTTTGATCGTTTTCGGCAGATCGAAGCCAGCAACTCAAGAAGGTTTGGCGGCACCGGACTTGGGCTGGCCATCTGCCGCCAGTTGACCGAGATGATGGGTGGCACCATTCGTCTGACAAGCACTCCAGGCAAAGGCAGCAGCTTCCATGTCGAAATCCCCTGCAGCCAAGCAGGTCAATTTGCCCGCGCTGCCGACCACCCTCAGCGCCAAAATCTTGCCATCAACAACACGTACTAATCTTACTTTCCGGATTGGACGCAAGTGGATGGTGCGCATATGCCGGCAGCAAGCAAAACGGCACTCCTTGAGATCACCCGCAAGGAATTCCAGAAGCTCGAAAGTCTGATCTCAGAGATTGATTCCGATCAGGCGCTGGAGAAAGACGAGGACGACACATCGATCAAGGATGTGATCGCCCATCGCGCTCACTGGATCGAGCTTTTTCTGGGATGGCACCGCGACGGGCTGGCCGGAAAGGACGTGCAGTTTCCCGCCGAGGGCTACAAGTGGAACGAGCTCAAGCGCTATAACGCCAACCTCCGGCAACGCCAAGCCAAATGGTCATGGCGCAAGGCCGTATCGGAATTGAAGGCCCGCAACGAGGATCTTGTTGCCTTTATGGAATCCCATACAGACAAGCACCTCTATGGAGGTCCCATGAAAGGCGCAAAGAACGACTGGACGACCGGCCGATGGGCCGAAGCCTCCGGCCCCAGCCACTTCCGGTCCGCAGCCAAATACATCCGCGCTCGGCTGAAGCAACTCAAATAGCTCGTTGCTGCGCTACTCCGCTGCCTTGGCAGCCTCTTCCCGCCGCCTAAGGAACTTGTACAGCTGTGCGTCCCAATGGCTGGTCGCTGCCAGCTTCGCGCGCTTTGTCCACGGTTCGAAGCGGGGCGCTTGCACACCTTCGGGATGATCGCCAAGAACCGTCACCCGCTGGATGATGCGTTCCCCGACAAAGTCGTTGATGACGAAATGCTGGGTCACGCGGTTATCCCACATGCCGATCATGCCTTGGGACCAGTTGATGCGCGCCGTAAACCGTGGATTCTGTACCCAGCGTGTCAGGAAAGCGAGCAGCGCTTCGCTTTCAAACGCGTTCATCTCGACAATGCGGCGCGTGAAGTGCTCATTGACATAGAGCGCCTTCTCACCCGTCTCCGGATGCATGCGCACCACTGGATGAATCGCCATCGCCTCACGGTTACCATGCGGCCGCGCATCATGCAGTGCCGTCAGCCCTCCCAGCATTTCCT
>JANQMQ010000717.1 GCA_028279995.1 Candidatus Phaeomarinibacter sp.
TTCAAGTCCGTCATGGGCGCGCTTCTGCTTTCAACCGAGGGCGGCGACATTGATGCCCTGGTGCGTGCAGAGCGCATGGCCATCCTGCGGGTTTTTGGCGTTTTGATGATCGTGAGCGTCCTGCTCGCCATCCTGCTTGCCGGCACCATCGCAGCACCGGTGCGACGTCTGGCGGAAGCGGCGGAGCGTGTCCGTCATCAGCGACACACGCGCGTGGAGATTCCCGACTTCCGTGACCGGCGCGATGAAATCGGCGAACTGTCAGGCACGCTGCGCGACATGACACGGGAGCTCTACGCGCGCATTGATGCGACGGAACGGTTTGCGGCAGATGTGGCGCATGAGTTGAAAAATCCACTCACATCCCTGCGCAGCGCTATCGAAACCCTGTCCATTGCCAAGGACGAAGACGCCCGCGAGCGACTGCGGGCGATCATTGCTGATGACGTGACGCGGCTTGACCGTCTGATTACGGACATTTCCGAAGCAAGCCGCATTGATGCGGAGATGAGCCGCGCGGAAGCCGTACCGGTAGACCTAACGAAGATGCTATCGACCTTCGTGCACAACTACACCCACTCCCGGGACGGCGCCCAGGACGGCCGCAGTGTTGACGTGGTGCTGAAGGCACCGCAGACCTCTGCCCCGACGATGATGGCCGACGTGATCGAGCTGAGGTTCGGCCAGGTACTCGCCAATCTGGTGGACAATGCTGTGTCCTTCAGCAAACCAGGAGACACAGTGACGCTGTCAATTGCCTGCAATGGCGATGACATCGAGATTGCTGTCGAGGATATGGGCCCGGGCATCCGGCCGGAAAATCTCGAGACCATCTTCAAGCGGTTCTACACGGACCGTCCGGAGCCGGATGCGTTCGGCAAGAACTCCGGGCTCGGCCTGTCGATCTCCCGTCAGATCATGCAGGCACATGGCGGATCGCTTGATGCGGAGAATGCGACTGATGCCAACGGACAAACGACGGGCGCCCGCTTCATCATTCGTTTGCCTGCACGATGACGGAGATGCTGCACGCCACCTGCATTGCCCGGCGGGGGCGCGCCGCCCTGCTACGGGGACCATCGGGCTCGGGCAAGTCCGATCTCGCCTTCCGTTTTCTCGAAACCTATCCGGACGCCTGGCTGGTTGCTGATGACCAGGTGATTCTGGATGGCCGGGAGACCCGGCTCCACGCATCGCCCCCCAAGGCCCTGAAGGGCCTGCTCGAAATACGAGGGCTGGGATTGGTGCAGCGCGCCACGCCGGCAGCGGGATCGTTCACTGTGGCGCTGATTGTCGATCTGACGCGGGATAATCCTCCACCCCGGATTGCTGCACCTGCATTTGAAACGCTTGAAGGGGTCACGTTGCCCGTTATCCCCTTGATGCCATTCGAGGTTTCAGCACCGGCCAAACTGGCGTTGGCGCTGGAAACCATCGGCACGGGTCACTTTCCCGGCGATGACGGCCTGCTTGGGTGACAGCCTGACCAAAGATTGCCAGCGCCTCCGGCGCCATTTGAGTGGATGTGGCACCAAATCCTCTTGCCAAATGCCCTCAGAAGGCGTTGTGATCTACAGGAAATGCGGTGCGATCAGCGGGTACCCGTCTTGCGCCGGATTTTCCGTGCTCACCGGATTGCCTGCACGGATGATTTTATACCGCATACGGATCAAAAAAATATCTATGATCGGTCTTGTACTAGTTACTCACGGACACCTGGCCACAGAGTTTGCTGCCGCGATGGAGCATGTGGTGGGTCCGCAATCAAACACCCGAGCAATCTGCATCGGCCCCGATGACGACATGGAGGGGCGCCGCAAGGAGATACTCGCCGCTGTCGGAGAAGTCGACACGGGCGACGGTGTGATCCTGCTCACGGATATGTTCGGCGGCACACCTTCCAACCTTGCCATTTCCGTCATGGAACAGGCGAATGTGGAAGTGCTCGCCGGCATCAATCTGCCCATGCTCATCAAGCTGGCGAGTGTCCGGGTGGATACACCACTTGCGGAGGCTGCCGCGATGGCGCAGGAATCCGGCCGCAAATACATCAACATTGCCAGTGAGCTTCTTGCTGGCGACAAATGAGCGACCTGCCATCTTGTTGAGGCGGGCAACAGGGGCGGAGCTTCGGTATGAAGCCCCGGGGGACACGCAATGAACGCGTCTGAGAAGTCTGCGGACGAAGCGCCGCTGACGCGGGAACTGACAATCGGCAATGCCAAGGGCCTTCATGCCCGCGCGTCTGCCCGCTTTGTCAATCTTGCGGAGTCCTTTGACGCGGACATCCAGGTTTCGCGCGACGGCCAGACCGTGGCCGGGACCTCGATTATGGGATTGATGATGCTGGCAGCCTCCAAGGGGTGCAGCATCACCATCAGTGCTTCCGGTCCACAGGCAGAGCCCGCGATGGACGCGCTGACGAAACTGGTATCCGACAATTTCGGGGAAGAATAATCCTCAGGCGTTTTCGACCACGCCGAGAATTGCCTGATCGGCTGCGGCCGTTTCCTCATATGTCTTGACGCAATTGCGCCCTGCCCCCTTGGCGGCATAGAGCGCTTCATCGGCCTTGCGGTAGAGTTCCTCAAGGTCTTCTGCATCGTCAGGGAAAACTGAAATCCCGATACTGCCGGACACGCCGACTTCGATACCGGAAGACAGTCTGGTCGGCACCTCGATGGCCCGCAGCAACCGCTTGGCAAAGCGCGCAGCACCGTCGCCGTCTTCAAGATGCAGCAGAACAACAATGAACTCATCGCCACCGGTGCGGGCCACGAAGTCCGTTTCGCGGATCTCTTCTTTGAGACGGTTGGACAGTTCGACCAACACTTCATCGCCTGCCCCGTGACCGTGCTTGTCGTTGATCGGCTTGAAGCCATCCAGGTCAAGCGCAAGGATCGCGGCCTTCTCGCCGGAGCGTTTGGCGTGCTTCAGCATCGAGGATGTGAAGTCATTGAGGGCGGTGCGGTTGGCAAGCCCGGTCAGTGGATCAGAGATCGCCTGCTGCTCCATTTCGGCGGCCGCCTGATGGCGCGCCGTGATGTCGCTGGCGGAGAAGACAATGGTGCCGTCGCCCCGGCGGACAATCTCAAGCGCCAGAACCCGCTCACCTGCAAATGTCTGGTCGTAGCGGAAGACGCCCTCGCTCAGCTTGTCGCCAATGATGCTTTCAACTTTGGCGGCCGTCTCAATCGGGTCACCGGGACCATAGTCGCCCCGCGTGGCCAGGTAGAGGATCAGTTCGTGCAGCGTCCGCTCGCGGGAGAACCAGTCCGGCGGTATGCCGATCAGTTCAGTCAGGCGCAAATTCCAGAACAGGATGGTATCGAAGCCGCGGGTGGCCAGCACGCCGTGGGAGAGCGCCTCGATGACGCCGCCCATCATGTACATATCCTTAGCGGCGATCTCTGATGCCTTTTCAGCGGCTTCCGCGCGCTTTGTCACGCTTTGGAGGTCCTCACGAACGGCTGCAAGTTTTGAACTCAGCTGTTCACTCTCCGCAGCCATGTTGTCGACCTGCGCTTCACCCTCAAGTGCCTGCTCACGACGGAACCACAAGGTCCGGCGGATGGCGGTAAACGGTTCCTCAAGCGCAGCCAGCTCTGCAGGCAGGCCGCTATAGTCCTGGCTCTTTTCGAACTGTTCCTTGGCAAGCCCATCGGCAATGTCCGCAAGTCTTTTCTCCCACTCGGGGACAGAGCGCAGCAGGCCAAGTGCCCGCTGAACAAACAGGGCGGCAAACGGGATCAGGAAGAACGGGATGAGCGCGAAAGCCGTGAGCCGAGACAGGTCCAGTCCTTTTCCGACAGCCTCGGTTCCACGCTCGAGCCGCGCCATTTCAAAGCTCATAAGTGTTGCGTATGCGCTGATCGCCGGCATGTCATCCACGCGAATGGCGGCATCGATCTCTTCTGCGCTCCTGCCCTTAGCAGTCATATCCAGTGCGAGTGCAATGCCGTCCGAATATTCAGCGACAGTCCGCCCGATGACGCGCACGGCTTCACGTTCGGCATTGGATACGGCGCGTTCCCGCAGCTGTTCGAGAAGAGCGAGGGCCCTGACAACCGCCTCATTTGCGCGCTCAGCGTGGCTCTCGTCCGATGTGAGCAGATAGGCCTTTGTATGATGGATGATGCCATCCAGCCCGATGGCGGCCTCAAATTCAGACAGCAACTGATGATGCGGCGGCGTGTCACCAAACTCGCCAAAGCTTACGGTGGCAAGCATGTCGACGGCGTTTGCCATGCGCGCAAGATCCACATCAAAACGCGCATAGGCTTCTTTCGGGCTCAGATGCGCGTATGTCTCCCGCTCCATCTGTTCAAGAGCGACATACACTTTCTCAAGTTCATCATCGATGATGGCAAGTGCGGTGCGTTCCAGCGGACTGACATCATCGATGATGAACTTGAG
>JANQMQ010000287.1 GCA_028279995.1 Candidatus Phaeomarinibacter sp.
GCACCACCGGCCATGCGATCCCGATTGTTCAGAAGTCGGAGTGGAAATTGCTAAAGGGCCGGACGGATCTGTGGAGCAAGTTCGAACCTTTCGACAAGACCAGCCGCGAAATCGTCGATGAACTACACTCAAGCTGCAAGGCTATCGAGTGCAAAGGCGCCGCCTTCTGTGAGCGCGACAACCGGACGCTTGCCTGCCGCGCCTTCCCGTTCTTCCCCTATTTCAACAAGCAGCGCGAACTCGTCGGCCTTGGATATTACTGGTCATTTGAAGACCGCTGCTGGGTGCTGTCAAACCTTGCCTGTGTTGAAAAGGAATTCGTCGAAGAGTTCCTGGACGCATACGAACTGCTGTTTGAAAAAGATGACGAAGAACTGGAAGCCTTTGTGGACGAGTCGGCGTCCATGCGCAGGGTCTTCTCTCGCCGCGGCACGCCGCTGCCGGTCATTGGCCGCGACGGCAAGCTCTACAAGATACTGCCGAAGACCAAAGGCAAGCTGGTGCCGGCGAAGCCTTCCGACTTCAAAGCCTATGGCGCGTACAAGTCGCCCAAGGCTTACCGCAAGGCCGTGAAGGAAGAAAACGGCGATCCGGATGCACCCTTCCCGCCGGTAGTGCGCTAGGCAGGCTCAGTCATTCTCAGGCATTGGCAGCAGCGCCACGCTCTGTCCGGACCGACCGATCCACCCACGCGCATCATAGATTTCCGCCTCGGTGAAACCTGTGCCGTTCGGATGCCAACTGCTGCGCGGGCGCACACCAATCCATTCGCCTTCCGGCAAGCGCGACAGGTGCAGCGAGATGTCGGCATTTGGCCAGCCGCCGGCCTTGGGCCGCTCACCGTCCAGATAAGTCACGAACAGAGTCGCGTAGTCAGCAATGGCCATAGTCTGACCGAACGGCGTAGGTGAAGAGATGAGCGGCTGTTTGGGCCGGACCCAAACCATGCGCGCATCCCGGTCGTCACGCACCTCGACAGCTGACAAATACGTCTTGAAGTCAAAAATGGGCACGAAGTCCCATGGTGACAGCTTGTCCGGCGCGCTGTGTTCATCCGCGTAGGGCACCATGTCCGGTACCGGAACATCGTTCAGGAACGCCATACTGACCTTAGACCGCAGCTTCCCACCAGCCACAAGACTGTTCTCGACAACTGTCAGCCGCGCGCCCTCGCGCACGATTTCTGTCTGCGTCTCGAAATCTTCCAACGGTGCAGGCCGCACCAGATAGGCGGTCGCAGAAACCGGTTGCCCCCAGCCTTTTGACGCAGCCATTGCTTCAAGCTCACTGGTCAGAAGGCCCGATACGACACCACCGTGAAGCCCTCCGAACGGTCCCATCGCATGTCGGGTCGGCCGCCAGGCATCGCCAATGCGCTCAACAACTGGTGCAGACTCTTCCACGGCAGAAATGGTCATTCGTGTCACCCTGGACAAAAGTGAGGAAAAGAGCCGGAAATCAGCCCTCGATCTTGGCCCGGAACGTGGGTTCAAAAACAAAACGCGTCAAGGTAGAATTACGCAAATCAGGGTGCCAATTGCTGCGGGCACCCATCGCCACCCTTAGCGACTGGAGCGACTGACGATGCGCTGGAGCGACCTTCCAAATGTCTCCTGTTCGGTTGCCCGCGCGGTTTCCGTCATCGGTGACCGCTGGACAATGCTCGTGCTGCGCGATCTGTTCCAGGGTGTTCGGCGTTTTGAGGATTTCGAAAAACGTCTGGGCATCGCCCGACCCGTTCTCTCCCAGCGCCTCAAGAAACTGGTGGAGGAAGGCGTGCTCGACCGGGTGCGCTATGAAGAGCGCCCGGCGCGTTATGAGTACCGCCTCACCGACAAGGGCCGTGATCTGTACCCTGTGATCATCTCCCTGACCGCTTGGGGAGACAAACACATGTCAACAGAAGCCGGCCCGCCCGTCGTGACCAGGCACAAGCCGTGCGGCGGGTTCATCACCCCGCATCTGACCTGCCCCGATTGCGGAGAGCCTGTCTACGCAAAAGACATGGAAGCCATGCCTGGACCCGGTGCGGCGGAAACAGCGCATCAGCCGACACAGCGCAAAAAGAGCCAGAGCTGAAGCACATCGGCCTCTCAGCGGCACCGGCCCGCTGCAGGCATGAGCACAGCGGCAAACTGCGAAACCTTGTAGTCATCCGGCAAGAAGGCATGGCCATGCGGCAGCCTGTAAGCTTTGACCTTCGCGGCATCCGGCAAACCGGCCAGTTGTGAATACAGCAAAGCCGCTGCTGGCATAACGGCTGTTGCCTGACGGTCCTGACCCCGCCAGATCACAAGACACTGCCCGGTACGACCCTGCTCATCGCTGCGTTGTGGTGGGTCATAGTATCCGTAGTTGAGGGCAACGACACGGGCCTCGGGAAAGTGAGTTCGCATGTTGCCTGCTATGTGCTCATCACCGGCCAGAATAGTACCGTCGACAAAGCCAAGTTCCTGCACCTTGCCTGCAAGGTCTGTATACGGAACTTCCAGTCTGCATTTGCCGCAGGTCACCTGGGAAGGATAAACAAACCCTGCAAACCGCCACCCTAAGGCCACAAGCGTCAAGCCCAGAACAAACCACATCAAGAGACGTACGCGCCGCGCGCCTGGCTTAGCCGCACGTGCTACGGCAATGAGATAGATGGGCCCCAACAGCATGAGCGGGTGCATCCAACGCTCACCATAATGCGCGACACCGGCCACAATCACAGGCAGGACCAGAACTACGATTCCGAACAGCAAGGTGTCCCGCACCAGCCGGACCGGGTCCGCCCCTTCCCCG
>JANQMQ010000315.1 GCA_028279995.1 Candidatus Phaeomarinibacter sp.
GCCGGTCGCGCAGGCCGTCCAGCCCCTCGGTGACCGTCTCTTCCGGGTGGCCGGCCAGCGGCTTGGCGCCCATGTCGACCTCTACACCACCATTGAGCCCGCCATCAGCATCCGCTTTACAGAACTGTTCTCGCTGGAAACCGGCCTCGTGCTGGAACCGGTTCTTGATCCGGACCCGCGTGACGACCGTTTCTTCGAGGATGAAGGTCTCTTTGTGCAGACCCTGTTCCTGCAGTTCGCCACCGACGATTTCTCGATCTTTGCCGGTAAGATCAACCCGACATTCGGTGTCGCCTGGGATATGGCCCCTGGCGTCTACGGCACCGACCTTGCCGAAGACTATGAGCTCACCGAACGGATCGGCTTTGGTGGCAGCGTGACGCTCGGCAGTGAAGACGCCGGGTCACACACCCTGACGGCGAACACATTCTTTGCCGACACGAGCTTCCTGTCTGAATCCATCATCACTGAGCGGCCCCGCAACCGGAAGTCGGCCGGCGGTGTCAGCAACACGGAAGACTTTTCGTCCTTCTCCGTCACACTTGATGGTGAATTGCCCTTCATTTCGGATACCACGGGCTATCACCTGGGCGTCGTGAGCCAGGAAGGTGGGGTCGGTGACCCCGAAGATGAGCTCGCTTTTGCGGTTGCCCTGTTCAGCGAGTTTGCGCTGGGTGAAGAAACCGCGATCGCTCCGATTGTCGAATATGTGCACCAGTCTGATGCAGGCGGTGCCGACGAAGACCGTGACTACGTCACGATCGGCGCCGCACTCACGCACGGACCGTGGAACTTCTCGATCTCAGACACTATCCGCAACATCGATCCTGCGGGCGGCGCGGACAGCGACGACAATCAGATTCAGGTCTCAGGCGGCTATGAATTTGAAAACGGTCTGACCTTTGACGTGGGCTACAAGCATCTGGATGCCGGCGGCAGCGAAGCGAACACCATCGGTGCGCTTCTGACCTACAGCATCCCGTTCTCAGCCCCGTAACCGGCATCCATCAGGAGTAATTTCAATGAAAACGACTTTTGTAAGTATTGCCGCCGGTTTCGCGGCACTGGGTTTTGCCGCAGCAGCCCATGCGGCTCCCTCAAAGGACGCGATCCTCAAGACCTACGCAGACATTGCGCAGGCCGGGTATGAGGACTCCGTCACGCTTGCCAAGGACCTGAAGACGGCAGTTGATGCCCTGGTAGCCAACCCGTCTGAAGAAACCATGTCAGCAGCGCGTGCTGCATGGGTCACGTCGCGCGTGCCCTACATGCAGACGGAAGTGTACCGCTTCGGCAACCCGATCGTTGACGACTGGGAAGGCAAGGTGAATGCCTGGCCGCTGGACGAAGGCCTCATCGACTATGTAGATGCGTCCTATGGCACAGCGTCCGAAGACAACGCCGCCTATGTGGCGAATGTCATCGCCAACCCGTCCGTAACCATCGGCGCAGACATGGTTGATGCCTCTGCCATCGATGCCACCCTGATTGCAGAGACCCTGCATGAAGTGGGCGGTGTCGAAGCCAATGTCGCAACGGGCTACCACGCAGTCGAGTTTTTGCTGTGGGGTCAGGACCTCAATGGTACCGATGCCGGTGCCGGCGAGCGTCCGTGGACGGACTATGCGTCCGGCGATGCCTGCACCAACGGCAATTGCGACCGGCGTGCGGAGTACATCATGACTGCCACCAACCTGCTGATCGCTGATCTCGAGTGGATGGCGGCGCAGTGGGGTCCCGACGGCGACGCTCGTACAGACCTTGTGTCTGACGGCGTGGACGGCGGCATTGCCCGAATCCTCACCGGCATGGGCAGCCTCTCCTACGCCGAACTGGCTGGTGAGCGCATGCAGCTGGGTCTGCTGTTGCACGATCCGGAAGAAGAACATGACTGCTTTGCGGACAACACGCATAACAGCCACTTCTATGACGCCCAGGGTATCCTCAATGCCTATGCAGGCAGCTACACCCGCATTGACGGCTCCAAGGTCGAAGGTGCGTCTGTGTCTGACCTTGTTGCTGAGAAAGACGAAGCAGCTGACAAGGCCCTGATGGCAAGTCTTGACGCCACGATGGTTGCCATGGGTGCGCTGAAAGACCGCGCTGACAACGGTGAGGCTTATGATCAAATGATCGGTGAAGGCAATGCCGAGGGCAATGCTGTCGTTCAGGCAGCTATTGATGGCCTGACAGCACAGACCAAGGGCATTGAAGCTGCCGTTGCAGTGCTTGGTCTTGAGCCGATCGCATTCGAAGGTTCAGACAGCCTCGACAGCCCTGAGGCTGTTTTCGAATAGACCACGAACACAGGAACACTGCTTCACTGGCAAGGGTGTGGAGCACTCAACAAGACCATGACAAAAAGACGTACACACACCCTCTCGCTTGCAGCAGCTGGCCTCGTATCACTCACCGGTCTCGCCCTTCTGGGCGGGGCCGGTTTTGTGTTTGTGCCGGACGCAAAGGCCTATGGCGACGAAGACCGCGCCCGGGTTGAAAAGGTCACAACGCCGACGGCGGATTTTTCAAAACCGGAATCCTTTGAGCGCCGGCCGGGCGGCGAGACCACCACATTCAAATTTCCCAACCGCGATGCCTTTTCGCAGCCCTCCGCCAATATGGCGTTCGAGCGGCAGCTGGACTTCCGCATCGGCAACGGCATCTTCAAGAAGGTCTGGGTCTCCTCGCCCAGCTCTACCCAGTCATCAGACGGGCTCGGCCCCCTCTTCAATGCGCGCTCGTGCCAGCGCTGCCATTTGAAAGACGGGCGCGGCCATCCGCCGGAAGGTGACGAAATCGCCGTCTCCATGTTCCTGCGCCTGTCGATCCCTCCTCAGACAGACGAAGACCGCGCCGCGCTCGCGGGATATCTGCAAAATGTCATTCCCGATCCAAGCTATGGCGGGCAGCTACAGAACTTTTCCATTCAGGGCCATCCGTCCGAAGGCGAGATGGTGATTTCCTACGCGCCCAAGCCCGTGACCCTGGGGGACGGAACCGTCGTCACTCTGCGGGAGCCGACCTATACGGCGACCAATCTCAACTACGGGCCGATGCATCCAGACATCATGATGTCGCCGCGCGTCGCGCCGCCGATGATCGGTCTTGGATTGCTTGAAGCCATCAAGGATGAAGACATTCTAGCCAATGAAGACCCGGACGACGCCGATGGCGATGGCATCTCCGGTCGTGCAAATCGCGCCTTCAGTGTGGAGCGCAACGAGGTGGCTCTTGGCCGCTTCGGCTGGAAGGCCGGCGAGCCGACTGTAGCGCAGCAATCAGCAGGCGCATTTAACGGCGACATCGGGATTTCGACGCCGCTCTTCACAAATCACTATGGGGATTGCCAGCCTGGCGCGCAGGACGCATGCCGCGAGGCACCGCATGGTGGCAGCGCCGACGGCTCCATTACCGAAGCAACGCCTGAGATGTTCGACCGGGTTGTGTTCTACAGCCGCAACCTTGCGGTTCCGGCCCGGCGGGACATCGATGACCCACAGGTGCTGGCAGGCAAGGAACAGTTTTACAACGCTGGCTGCATCGCCTGCCACACACCAAAATTCGTGACGCGCCGTGACTCAATCAGCGAAGAACAATCGTTCCAGCTGATTTGGCCGTATACGGACCTTCTGCTGCATGACATGGGCGAAGGTCTTGCGGACAACCGTCCGGAAGGGGCGGCAACGGGAACTGAGTGGCGGACGCCGCCTCTCTGGGGTATTGGGCTGACGGAAGCCGTGAATGGGCACACCCAGTTCCTGCATGACGGGCGGGCCCGCAATCTGCTGGAAGCCATCCTTTGGCACGGCGGCGAAGCACAGGCGTCGCGCGACAAGGTGGTGGAGATGAGTACAGATGAAAGAGAGGCCCTGCTTGCTTTCCTCAACTCACTCTAAAGGTGGTGGGCCAGTGCGGGCTCTTCTCTGCGCTGCTGCCCTATGGGTGGCTGGTGCATCGGCAGCGCCCGCGCAGGCACAGGATCTCACGGACGATGCCTACGCGCAGATCAATGCGAGCCTGATCAACGGTCATATTGTGCCAGCCTACACACGCCTTGCGTCTACAACAGATGCGCTAGCAGATGTGGTGGGGTCATATTGCTCAGGCAAAGCATCACTTTCGCTGGAGAAAGTGCAGACCACACACAAAGAGACAAGCGCAGCTTGGATGGGCGCGGAGCATCTAGGCTTCGGGCCCGCCGAGTTCTTCATGCGAAACCTGCGGATGAACTTCTGGCCGCAGGCGCGTGGCAAGGTGTCCGACGCCGTGGACGCGGCGCTTGCGCATGATGCCGACGCCAAGCCGGTCGACCAGCGCTCGTTTGCGCTCCAGGGCCTGCCGGCAATGGAACATCTGGTGTTTGCCTCGCCGCAGCTGGAGGCAGAGACGCCGCGATGTGAGCTGGCGGTTGCCGTGAGCGGAAACATGAAGGCCATTGCATCGGACGTACTGGCGGAATGGACTGACGGTGACACTCCCTACGCCACGACCGCCACCTCTGCGGGCCCGGACAATGCGACCTACTCACAAGCGGCTGATGTCACGCTCGATCTGTTTCGCAGCCTGCATGACGGGTTACAGCGCATCTCGACGCTGAAGCTCGACCCGGCGTTGGGCAAAGACGCAGAAACTGCCCGACCGGCCCTGGCGGAGGCCAGGCTCAGCGAGGGCGGCATGGATAACATCCGGCACACTCTCGCCGCCCTGGAGCAGCTCTATCTGGGTCCCAACGACGATGGATTGACGCAGCTTGTGCAGATGAGCGCCGAAGATCCCAAGCTGGATGCGCTGATGCGCAAGGCGTTTCAGAAGACGCGGGAGACGGCGGGCAGCGTGACGCTTGCGCTGCCACAGGCTGTGTCCGATGCAGCAGAGCGGCCGAAGCTGGAGAAACTCTCCAGGCAGGTGCGCGCCCTACGCCAGATTTGTGCTGACAGGCTGGCGCCCGCCCTCAAGCTCAGTGTGGGG
>JANQMQ010000319.1 GCA_028279995.1 Candidatus Phaeomarinibacter sp.
AGCACCGTCAAAGGAGTCGATCTCGCTGCAGCCTTGCAGGATCGACATCACCGTGGCCAAAGACAGAAGCCTTATTGCTCCGAACCTGCCATCTACCCAACTTTGCGGAATTTTCCCCATATCCTGCTTTGAGTTTGGTTAGTCTTCACGACGCAAGGCCCAACGAGCACGCGTGAAAATCGGGGATGGGACAAATCCTCATCAAAACGCGAGTTTTTTTGTGTCGAGTCAGCCCAGACTCTAACCACACATTCGCGCACATCTTGTTGTCTGTGCGTCTCATCGGACCACCGTTGGCCCAGCAATGTGCCGATGCAAGAGTTTCAGATCGCCGCGTACCAGGGAGGCACCCCACGGGCCGTGACCTTGCCCATTTCGTGCGGATCATCCGGCACTAGCTTGAACAACCAGGTCGCGACTGTCTGACTCGGCGACACGCCAAAATGGCGCTTGAACTCGCGGGAAAAATGCTGGACCGAGCTGAATTGCCAGCGCTGCGCGACCTCTCCAATGACACCGCGGGTGTTGTCGCCAAATGCAAGCTCTTTGCAGGCTTCCTCAAGCCGGCGCCGCTGTACGTAGCGGTCAAATCCACCAAGAGCCGACAGTTCGCGGTAGACCGATGCTCTGGATAGACCAAAAGCCTCGGCCACCAGCTCGGTACTCAGCTCCGGGTTTGACAGGCTCTTTTCCAGAAACGCGCGCATCTGCAGCTTTCGAAGATCCTTCGGATGCGGCTCCACTGGATCGGCCTCAACGCCGTCCAGAAAACCTCTCAGCAGACTGATGAAATGCGCCGCCGCGGTGTTAGCTTGTTCAAGCTGACCATGTACCGCATCCGTAATCAGATAGCGGAAAATGTCTGCGATTTTGCAATCATGAGACTGTGGCGGAACAACCGGAACATGTGCTGGATGCCGGGCTGGATCATAGCCGATTGTCGTATGCGCCAGGGCGGCGCCATAAAAGTGAACATCGGTTGCGACGCCGCTCCACAGTTCGGTCATGTCGGTGATATGCACATCACCGGGCCTGGCGTGATAAGCATCAATACCAATCTCGTTAGATGTCTGCCCTGAAAGGTGATGGCGAACCATCACCGTGTCATTCGGATACTTGCGCAGGTGGATCGGACGCCGGAGCATGACATGCGCCCTCATCTTCATTTCCGTGAGGATGACGCCGTCAAGCAGCCACATACGAACGATCTCAAGCCCCTCCGAACCGGACCAGCCAAGCCCGGCAAAGTCCGCCGCCGGCCGCATCATTTCGGACATCGCCTGGACCTGTGTGTCCGGGTCGTCCGACACCTTGAAGATGTCGAATTCCGGAACGCTTTTTGGGCTGTCTGATGAAGGCAATGCTGACACGACACTCCTCCGCCTGTCAGTTGGTATGACGTCCACGTGACCGGAACGGGTCACGCATCCAACTCAGAACTTCACTTATACCATTGTTTACGGGGTGCCGGGCGCACAGGCAGAAAGAGTTGCGGAGGACTGTCGCCTCATTGAACCAGCCGCGCTTACAGCGTCTCACCCAAAAAAGCTCAATGACCGCGATCGGATCTGTAGCGCAGGGGGCAGGACTTTCCGTGGACGTCCAATAAATCTCTGAAACCTTAGGTTCTCTGAATCAGCTGGTATCTTCAGTCGCTTCGGTCGCGTCCGCGACTTCATCTCGTGCCCAGAGCAAGAAACTCTCAATGGCCTCACGGCGAGCCGCGTTGGGCAAGTAGGTGATGTAAAACACGAGCCCGTCGATGGAAAAATCAACCGGTTGAACCAGTGCGCCGGAAGCAAGTTCGCGTTGCACCAGTACATTGCTGACCAAAGCAATGCCCTGTCCGGTGAGTGCCGCCTCGATAGCATGTGATTCCTCACTCAAGCGTAGGCCGCCAGCCGCATCGATCTTTGAGGCGTCCGGTTCAATAGTACGCGCCTCTGACACAAATCGCTCCCAGGTTGGCGGGCCCAAGTCCGGCCGTTTCCAGCGAAAGTGGATAAGCGTGTGTTTCGCCAGATCAACTAAGGAGTTCACTGAGGAACCGCTTTCGAGCAAGGTCGGGCTCATAACCGGGATGAAGCGATCGCGCACCAGTTCCATGCATTCAAGATCCGGTATTGGAGTGCGCCTGTAGCGGATGGCAAAGTCGGCAGTCCCGGACCGAAGGTTGGCGGGGGTTTCGGACGCCTCAATCTCCAGTTCGAGATCAACCTCTTCTTTCAGACGCACGAGGCGGGGCACGAGCCACCGGCTGGCGAACGCGGTTGTTGTGGAGACGACCAGCGGACTGTGATCGGCGTCGGCGCGCAGACCCGCAACGGCAGCAGCGAAGCTGTCCAGTCCGTCACGCAACACAGGAAAAAGGCGCTCACCTGCTTCGGTCAGGGAGATGGGACGAGGCCGGCGTCGGAAAAGGGGTTGTCCGGTGATCTCTTCAAGGAGCCGGATCTGGTGGCTGACGGCGGTCGGCGTTACTGCAAGTTCCTCCGCCGCTTTGGCAAAGCTCATATGGCGGGCGGCCGCCTCGAAGGCGCGCAATGCATTGAGAGGCGGAAGCTTACGCATGTCACCCATCTAGATGAGTTCAATTCATCCTACAAGCAAGTTTGTCGCTTTTGCAGGCTGAAGTCCGGCTGCGTAGTT
>JANQMQ010000176.1 GCA_028279995.1 Candidatus Phaeomarinibacter sp.
CCGCGTCCACATCGTCCGTGAGGGACCAGTCCAGGCGGGCAAGGCCACCGGCGGAGGTATCACCGGACACACCGGCATTCTCGATCACCACGCTGACACCTTCCGCATCAAGGGCGGACTGGAGCTGCGGGACGAAGCCCTGACCCTGTTCAAGGCCAAATCCGGCTGTCAGGCTGGTGCCAAGCGCCACGACCTTGACCGGCTGCTCCGCTGACGCAGCGTCTGCCTCGGCTTCTTCCGCCACCGCCGGAGCGATGCCAGGGAGTGCAAACAGCGCGATAGCCATGATCCAGCTCGCGAAAGGGCGCGTAGGACTCTTATCTGACCGGCGGTTGTATAACTGCCCCGAACTGCCATATGCCAAGGACACGCGCCCGCCCGGACCCTCGTGGGGAGGCTTTTGAGGGGCGCGACCAAACAATGTCTGGAAAATCCGCGTGACCGAAGTTTCTGCCGGCAAGTCCATTTCTGATCCGATCATCTCTCTTAGTGACGTCCATCTGACGCTGCCGAGCACGGCGGGCCCGGTGCATATTCTACGCGGTATCGGCCTGGATGTATCACCTGGCAAGGCGGCGGGCCTTGTGGGACCTTCCGGGTCCGGCAAATCCACGCTCCTGATGGTGCTGGCGGGGCTCGAAAAACCCACATCCGGCAGCATCAAGGTGGCCAATCGTGAACTCACCGAGATGAACGAAGACCAACTGGCGCTGTTCCGCCGCGATAATGTGGGGATTGTATTCCAGTCTTTCCACCTGGTGCCGACCATGACGGCCCTGGAAAATGTGGCGATCCCGCTCGAATTCGCCGGGCGGGCGGATGCCTTTGATGTGGCGGCGGAAGAACTGAAGGCTGTAGGACTGGCGCACCGGCTGGATCATTACCCCGGCCAGCTATCAGGTGGCGAGCAGCAGCGTGTGGCGCTGGCCCGTGCGGTGGCCCCCAATCCTGCGATCCTGCTGGCGGATGAGCCGACCGGCAATCTGGACGGGACGACGGGGGATGCCATCATTGATCTGATGTTTGATCTGCATTCGCGCCGCGATACCACGCTGGTGCTGATTACCCATGACATGAACCTCGCTGAACTGTGCGACGACGTGGTGCATCTGCGTGACGGGCTGGTGGAAAAGACTGCCAAGGGCACCCGCAACAAGGCTGATCTTCTGGTAGGAGCGGCCTCTTGAGCGATATTGCTGAATCCAATCCGGTTGTTGCAGGCGCTGCTCCGCGGCGCAGCGGCAGCAACTTGCCACTGCCCCTGCGCATGGCTGCACGCGAGTTGCGTGGCGGGCTCAAGGGTTTCCGGATTTTTCTTGCGTGCCTGACGCTGGGCGTCGCGGCGATTGCCTCGGTCGGGTCCGTCTCCTCAGCGCTGTTGCGCGGGCTTGCTGAAGAAGGTCAGGCCATTCTCGGGGGGGACGTGGCCTTCGAGCTGGTGCACCGGGAAGCCGATGAGCAGGAACAGGCGTGGCTGACGGGTGTCGTCGAGCGTGGTGGCGGCCTGTCCCAGACCGCTGATATGCGCGGGATGGCGAAGGGTGTGACCCCGCGCACGGGGGTGGGCCCCGACCGCACGGTCATCGAGCTCAAAGCCGTTGACAATGCATACCCGCTCTATGGCGCTGTTGCGCTCTCCACCGGTGCTGATCTTGATGCTGCCCTGGCGCGTGGTGTGTCCGACCGCTTCGGCGCAGTTGTTGAACCGCTGCTGCTGACCCGGCTTGGTCTTGAGGTGGGCGATATCATCCGTATCGGCACGGAGGAATTTGATATCCGCGCCGCCATTGACCGGGAGCCGGACCGGGTAGCCGGCGGGTTTGCCATCGCACCACGGGTGATGATCTCGGATGATGCGCTGGCTGAGACGGGTCTCATTACGATCGGCAGTCTTGTTGAATACGAGTACCGCGTACGCCTGCCGCAGGCGGAGCAATCCAATGAGGCCGTTGCGGCCTTTGTCGCCGCCACCAATGAAGCGCTGCCGGAGACGGGCTGGCGCATCCGCGACCGGTCCAACTCCGCCCCGGGTGTGCGGCGGACGGTGGGGCAGGTAGCGCTGTTCCTCACTCTCGTTGGCCTGACCGCGCTGATCGTCGGCGGTGTCGGCGTGGGCAATGCCATCAAGAGCTATCTCGACAAGAAACGCGAGGTGATCGCCACCTTCAAATGCCTTGGTGCGCCCGGCGGTCTCGTTTTCCAGATTTATTTTGCTCAGGTGATGGCGATTGCCGCGGTTGGTATCGTCATCGGTCTGGTGATCGGTGCGTTCGTCCCGATGGTCGCGCAGGCCACGCTGGCTGATCTGTTGCCGGTGCCGACCACCTTCACGCTGTATCCCGGCGCGCTGGTGATGGCGGCGATCTATGGCCTTGTCACTGCTGTTGCGTTTGCTGTGTGGCCGCTGGCACGGGCGCGGGATATTCCTGCTGCCGGCCTATTCCGTGACATTGTTGCGCCGGCCAAGCGCTTCCCGCGGCCCTTCTATGTTGCCTTGACCATTGGCGCATTGGCCGTGCTCGCGGTACTTGCCGTGGCGCTGACGGACCCATCGCAGCGTCTCTTTGCGGTTTGGTTCCTCGTCGGCGTTGCGTTGAGCTTTGGTGCATTGCTGCTCTCAGCGGAGCTGATGACGCAGGCTGCCAAGCGTGCCGGTCGGCCGCGGCTGCCGTCTTTGCGCATTGCCCTGGCCAACCTTTATCGCCCCGGCGCGCCGACGGGTTCTGTCGTTCTGTCGCTGGGCCTTGGCCTGACCCTGCTTGTGGCGATCTCGCTGATCGACGGGAACATCACCCGTCAGGTGGCGACGCAGCTGCCAGACCGTGCGCCGTCCTTTTTCTTTCTGGATTTGCAGAAGGCGCAGGTGGCGGGCTTCAAGGAGATTGTCGCGGACACCGAAGGTGTGGATGACGTCACCCAGGTGCCGATGGTCCGTGGGCCGATCATCGCCGTGAACGGTGTTCCCTCCAGCGAGGTGGAAGCAGCCCCGGACGCTGAATGGGCGTTGCGGGGGGACCGTGGCTTCACTTACTCAGCCGAGTTGCCCAAGGGGTCCGAGCTGGTGGAAGGGGAGTGGTGGCCTCTGGACTATTCCGGTCCGCCGCTCATCTCCTTCACCCGTGATCTGGCCTTGGGGCTGGGCGTCGGCATCGGCGATACGCTGAGTGTCAATGTGCTCGGGCGCGAGGTCACCGGAACCATTGCGTCCCTGCGGGACGTGAGCTGGCAGTCCGGCGGTATCAATTTCATTCTGGTGTTCTCGCCGGGTGTCCTTGAGGGGGCGCCACAGACAATCCTGTCGACCATCACCATGGACGAGGCGGGCGAAGTGGAACTGCAGCGGCGGGTGACGGATGCCTTTCCCAATGTCACGTCGATCCGCATGAAGGAAGCGCTGGGTGCTGTCTCCGACCTGCTGGAAGACATGGTGCTGGCGGTTCGCGCCACCAGTGTGGTCACGATCATCGCCGGTGTTCTGGTGCTTGCAGGCGCCATGGCGGCGGGGCACCGGCACCGGGTCTATGACTCGGTGGTGCTGAAGGTGCTGGGCGCGACGCGCGCGCGCGTGCTGGGCGCCTACGCGCTGGAATATGCTCTGCTTGGTTTTGGCACCGCGGTGATTGCCGGGAGTGCAGGCACGCTGGCGGCCTATCTGGTCATCACCCAGGTGATGCAGGCCGAATGGGCGTTCCTGCCGGTGACCATGGCGGTCACGGTGATCGGCGCCACGGTCATCACCATGGGTTTTGGGCTTGTGGGCACGTGGTCGGCACTGAGCCGCAAGGCTGCACCCATCCTGCGGTCTGAGTGATCCATGCTTGAGATTCCGGTTCTTGAAACCGATCTGATGACGCTCGTCCCCCTGTGCGCAGAGCATCGCGACGGCGTGCGGGCCCTGTGGTCGCAGCCGGCGGTGGCGCGCCACTCAGGCCGGGTGCTGGATCAGTTCGGCATTCCCATCATCATGCCCATGGCGTCTGTTGAGGACGCAGACCGGCTGATCGCTTTCTGGGAGAAGGCGCAGGCGGACGAGTGGGGTTGCCGCTGGGCGGTGCTTCTGGGGTCGGCGCAGGCCTTCGCGGGCATGGTCGGCTTCAATGCGCTGAAGCCGCATGCGGAGATCGCCTATCATCTGCACCCGGACTATTGGGGGCAGGGCATGATGCTGGAAGCGTGCGAAGCCGCCTTGCAGTGGTGCCTGGCAGGCGAGGGGGTTGCACGCATTGATGCCTTCATCGAACCCGCAAACGGTCGCTCTGTAGCGCTGGCCCGGCGGCTGGGCATGAGCGCTACGGGGACCATGTCCGAGGGGGCGGAGCGGTACTCGAGGTCGATCTGATCCGTGCTGCTTTTGGACGCGTATCCTGTTCAGACAAAGGGAGGTGTCCGATGCCAACAGAGTTTGAACCCGGTCGCACGACAAGACCGAAGGCCGGCAGATATGGTCGTGTGATGAGTTCCATGCTGGGTCAGGGCAAGCGCACGCAGCGCTGCCCTGAGGGTCCGCGCCTTGACGGCAAGATCGCACTGGTGACGGGCGGCACAGGCGGGATCGGCCATGAGATTGTTCGCGGTCTCGCCGGCCGTGGAGCCGATGTCATCGTCGCGGCCCGGGGCGGTGCGCGGGCAGATGAGGACTGCGCCCGCATCGCGCAGAAAACCGGGCGGCACGTTTCTTTTCTGCGGCTGGATCTTGGCAATGTGCAGGCGGTGCGCGAAGCAACAGCGGCGTTGCAGGAGCGGCTTGATGGGCGCTGGCTCGACATTGTGTGCGCCAATGCCGGTATCTGGCCGAACCACTACGCGGTCTCGCCGGATGGGTATGAAAGCGCTTTTGCCGTCAACTGTCTTGGCCATCATGTGTTGATCCGTGGGCTGATGACACGCGCCATGCTGGCGGACAAGGCGCGCATCGTGGCGACGTCCGGAGACATCTACATTCTCAGTGACGACTGCACGCCGGACTTCACCTACAGGGGCGGTGGGACGCGCGCCTATTGCCGCAGCAAGCTGGGTAATCTCTGGCAGTTCAGGGAACTGGCTCGGCGGCATCCGGAGCTGAAAGTCACGATTGTCCACCCCGGCGTGGTGGCCACGGC
>JANQMQ010000383.1 GCA_028279995.1 Candidatus Phaeomarinibacter sp.
GCTCCCCTGCCCGCGCACAAAGAGCCGCGGCGTTCCGTCCGCTACTTCCATGGTTGGCTCTTGCGAATGCCATCGGTCGATTTCAGTGAAGAGACGACCTTCAGATCTACAGACCCGGATGTCTGACGCTAGTTGATGGCGCCCTCGCCTGCCTGCCCGGCTTCATATCGACTACGATAGCCACTCATGAAGCGGTCAAGCGTGTCGACCTGCGCAATCTCGCGGGCAAGATCACGGAAAGCGATCCCGCGCCCGTCAGACGAACTGGCAACAATGGAGAAGGACGCAGCCTGCGGTCCTTCAGCCATCTTGTCCGCATACTTCTGGCGAATACGTTCCACGCCGTCGCTTTCGCGAGCCAGCACATACGCAATGGCAGACCGCAGCACATCGAACTGCTCGTCGTTGCTGAGCGGTTCCTCGCGCGTCCAGGCCAGACCTAGCAGATCTTCAAGCGCCCGTCCGGCCTCGGCATATCTGCCAGCCTCCCAGAGCACATCAGCGGTCAGCGCCCGTGCCGGATCAGAGCGGTTGTCGGCAAGCAACTCGAGGGCATGGTCATGCCGGTCAAGGGCACTCAGCGCCTTGGCTTCGAACAGCAGACGCTCGTCCGCAACCTGACGTGGCAGTTGCGCCTGACGCGTCTTGCGCAGAGCGGCCAGCGCCTTGTCCGGGGCGTTGTTCAGCAGGTGAACCGCTGCAAGGCGGCCTGCGACCTGCGCCCGAGCCACCCCGCGCAGACGATGTGTCACCTGATGGTCAAGCATTTCTGCAGCCTGATCCAGCAGGTCAACCGCTACCAGGCGGTCGGCCAGCTCACGGATCATCCGGTCACCGTCTCGGCCCACAGGCGTCAGTTCGCGGAAGTCATAAAACAGGCTCAGCGCCTCAAGCGGCTTCAGACTGTCGACTTCGCCGTCGAGGAACAGCCGGCGGAACATGGCCACCATCTGATCGGCGATCGCGCGACCCTTGTCAGCGTCCGGGAACTGGGTTGCCACTGTCCGCATGACAGTCAGTGCACTGCGATAGTCGCCCTGCTGCTCATAGATCATGGCGAGTTCAGCGACAGCGTCCAGCTCCACGTCACCACCTCGCCAGGTGAAGCGGAGGCGGTCCAGCGTATCAACGGCCTCCTGAAGCCCACCGGTACTGGCGGTAACGACTTCGGTCCCCTCTTCGCCTTCAACGGTTGGTGTGCCCTCGGCATCAAGGGCCCTCAGCAGCCCGGCCTGAGCCAGCGTCGCACGAGCCGCGACCGGGCGGTACTCCGTCGCAATCGCCTGTGCATAGCGCGAAAGGGCTTCTTCGGTGTTGCCGGTTGCCTGTGCAAGACGCCCTTCAAGGAGCGTTCGCTCTGCAAACAGCTTGTGGTCGAGCCGGTTGTCGGGAACCTTGCGCAGATCACTTTCGACATTGGCAATATCATTGACGCCGAGCGACACATTGGCGGCTGCCAGGTAAAAGCGCGCTTGAAGTCCAGGTGCGTAGTCGGACAAGACCGTACGTGCCCGTGTAAGATCGGACCGTGCATCGGCATATCTGCCCAATTCGCTGTTCACCAGTGTCCGCCAGACCGAAGCGTTGGGATCATATTTGAGAGCTGCAACCGAAAGGTCGTCCGCGGCATCGTCATTGCGGCCGATCATGTGCTTTGCAATCCCACGCAGCATGATGAACTCGGGATCAGAATCCTGATCCTTGCGCGCATCCGACATCAGCTTCATGACACCCAGCGCTTCGGCACCAAACTCATAGCCGAGATAGAACCGGACCAGCGCCAGCCGCGCTTCCTTGCGCTCATTGGGTGTTGAGGCTGCCGCAACTGCTGCATTCAGCCTGGCAAGACCCGAATGGTAGTCTTCGGGATCACCACTTGCGAGCCGGAAGCCAACGACACCGGGTGCAAAGATATTGTTCTGCCGCCCCAGCTCGGCAGCTGCCGGACGCCGCGGATTGGTCGTGAGCACCAGACCCGCCTGGCGGGATGCGGATACCTCACCGTTGCCGTTCAACGCGATAATCACGTCATCTGCAATAGGCAGGAACACAAGACCATGCGCCGATGCCAATACTTCCAGATCCACAGTCTGTCGAGGAGACAGGACACCGCGAACCGGGCCAGGCATGGGCACGACCGCAAGGGTGTCACCTACCTGCGGATCTGTAATCCTGCGCGTCGGCGCTGCGTCCGGTGCGATCGCGAAGAGCTTTCCGCCACCATCTGCCTGCACCCCACGCCGAATGGTAAGTGCCGTCGGTGGGCTTAGAACGGATTCGCCAACAGCAACCGACCAGGTACCGTCATCCTGCCGGGCCGTCACCAGTGCGTTTGCCGTCAAACGAAGGCGGACACCACGCAGGCCATCACCCTCGACAACTTCCGTAGCATCGACAAACCGCAGATGCTCTTCCGTCAGTTCGGGTTTTTCAATCGCGATATCCGTCTCAAACAACACCCATACATGACCGGCACGTTCAAAGATCGCAGCCGGCACATCGCCCAGCCCAGCGAAAGAGAAGGTCACAAGGTCCCCGCGTCTACGAACGCGGACAGAGCCCGCAAGCTCAGAGGATGCAGTAACGGCTGCCTCAGCCGCGGCGCTGGATGACGGCGCGCTGTCCACTGTTTCATTGTCAGTCGATACAATGGAAGTCGAGGCGGACGACGTGCTTTCTTCTGAGTTCTGGTCCGCGACCGCCTCGCCACCAGCATCGCCACTGGGCTTCACAATGCGTGGCGTATCAACCATAAGACTGTCTGTCGGCTTAGGCGGTGCTGACACGTCAGCCCTGCGCGAGCCCGCATCAAGCGTCACATCGGAAGGGTTGTTGGTATCGCCCGCAGCGCCAGCAGATGGTGCCTGCGCGGCGCCCCCATTGTCAGGTGAACCGCCCGCATATCCACTGTCTTTGACAATCCGTGCCGCATCCGGCCGACCGATGCGGCGCGGGTCAATCATCGTCACGGCGTCAGGTGAACTATTGTTGTTGGCAGTCGGCTCGGCCCCCGCAGGGGTTTCCACCGGCACCGATGTGGCGGCATTGCGTGTTACGGCATCGTCCGCGTCATTGGGCAAAACCCCTTTGAAAGGTTTTTGACCAAGCTCAAGAGCTGCAAGGGCTCCGGCATCCTCAGACGCGGCAGTCAGATCACGCACGGTACCGGTCGGCTCCCGGAACATGCGGAATTCCGCATCAGGAGAAAAGGTCAGCCGAAGCCGCGCATGTGTGGAAT
>JANQMQ010000390.1 GCA_028279995.1 Candidatus Phaeomarinibacter sp.
ATTGAGGCTCAGGTTTTTCCACCTGCCTACCGGGCCGATTATGGCACCGCCGTCCGGCGTCATCGGGCGAAGGCCGGTCCAGACCGTGGCATCGGGATAACGGGAAAGCTCCGGGAACAGATCATTCAGGGCTCGACGCACCGCCGATGCCCGAGCCGGATCAATGGTGAGGCCTGTTCCTGCAAGCTCAGCCATTCCCGCGACGCGCACCTTGGTGCCAAAACGGCTGACGACGATGCGGCGTTCTTCATCGGTCAGGCTGACCGTCGGAACGGCGTTGCTGCCCTCCGCATCGATGGTGACGGAGTACCCCTTGACCGGATAGATCGGCAGGCTGATGCCCAATGGTTTCAGGAGTTCTGCACTCCCCACCCCCAGGCTGACCACCACATGATCGCATGCAACGGGTCCCTCAGGCGTGGTGACGGCAGTTACCCGGTCTGCTTCGGTAACAAGCGCTTCGACACGGGTTGAGAAACTGAACCGGACGCCGGCCTCTGCGGCCTTGCCAGCGAGTTCGCGGGTGAAGAGATGGGCATCGCCGCTTTCATCGTCGCTAAAGTAGATGCCGCCACACACTTCACCGTCGGCGACAGCCTGCTCCAGCGCAGGTTCGATCTGCGCGCATTCCTCTGCGGAGACAAAGCGTGCAGCGGCTCCCATGTCTGCAAGCTTCGGCGCCTTGGTCCGCAGCTCTTCCACATCGGTTTGTGACTTTGCGACTTTGAGGATGCCACGGGTCTGCTGATTGTATTCCAGGCCAAGGCGGTCCCGCAGGGCTCGGAGTTCTGCAAGGCTCAACTGCCCGAGGGTCAAATTGCGTTCAACACCTTCGTCATGGGCAGATGCAGTGCATCGGCGCAAAAACGCGATAAGCCATTTCCACTGGGCCGGGTCAAAGCGCGGTGACCATTTGAGCGGGGCGTCGGGGCGACCGAGCCATTTGAGGCCCTGCCACGGTACGCCAGGCGCAGCCCAGGGCGCGCTCCCGGTTGCAGATACCTGACCGCCATTGGCAAAGCTGGTCTCAAGCGCCACGCCATCCGCCTGGTCGATGACGGTTACATCGTGACCGCGATCCGCCAGGTACCAAGCCGTGGTAACGCCGACAACGCCTGCGCCAAGAACAACTATTTTCATGCCGTCAGTGTCCGTCTACCTTTTGCAACGGTCGCCGGGATCAATGCCCGCCCACGTAAACTATATGGGCTGTGTATGGCGCTTTGGCGGGTAGAACAACACGCAACCGGTACATTGAAGCGGAGAACACCTCATGGCTGCCCATCCAAAATCGCATCTATGGCCGTTTGTACCGTCCAGTCGCATTATCGACGTGGTCAAGGCCGAGGGGCTTTGGCTGCACCTGGCGGACGGCACCCGCATTCTGGATGCAGCCGGGGGCGCCATCGCAGCGAGCATCGGCCATGGGCGGCGCGAGGTTGCGGATGCCATGGCAGACGCGGTGGCGGATACAGGATACATCGTGCCGACCTTTCTGACGCCCCAACGCGAGAAACTGGTGGAACGACTGACGGGCCACTGGCTGCCGGAGCATCTCACGCGGGTGCATCTTTCAAGCGGCGGCTCGGAAGCAGCGGATGCGGCCATCCGGCTGGCGCGCATGCACCATATTGCCAAGGGAGATGATACGCGCTGGAAGATCATCGGCCGGACGCCCTCTTACCACGGCGCGACGGCCCTCACCCTTGCCGCGGGTGGACACACAGCGCGGCAGAAGGGGTTTGAACCCTACGCACCGGATTGTCCGAAGGTGCCCGCACCTTACGCATTGCGCAGCCCACTTGGCCGCAATCATGAGGATGAGGATTTGCGCTGCGCCAAGGCACTGGAGGACAGGATTCTCAAAGAAGGGTCAGAGACTGTGGCGGCCTTCATGGCGGAGAGCATCACCGGTTCCTCCGGCGGTGCGTTGCAGCCAGGACCACGCTACTGGCCGGAAGTACAGCGCATATGCCGTGAGCACGGCGTTCTTCTGATTGTTGATGAGGTCATGACCGGCTTTGGCCGAACAGGTGCCAGGTTCGGCTCTGATCATTTCGACATCAAGGCCGACATCATGTTTGCGGGCAAAGGACTGGCAGGCGGGTATGCGCCGCTCGCCGGCATCTACACGACGGAGGATGTGGTCGCGCCGCTGGCCGCGCGCGGTGACAGCCTGATGTTCTACACCTATGGGGGACACCCCGGAGCATGTGCTGCCGCGGACAAGGTGCTGGACATCATCGACCGCGAGGCCTTGGTTGAGCGGGCCGGCAAGCAGGGAACCAAACTGGAATCACTGCTTCGTGACCGCCTCGGCGAACACCCTCATGTGGCGGACATCAGGGGGCGTGGGTTGCTATGGGGAATTGAACTGGTCGCAGACCGGGAGACGCTTGAACATTTCCCGCTCGACGCGGGCGTGACTAATGCGGTTGTCGCGCGCGGGCTGCGTGAAGGAGCGTTCTTCTATCCCGGCGGCACAGGCGAAGTGCGCGACATCATCTGTCTTGGCCCGGCCTTCACAGTCAGCGACGACGAACTTGAAATGATCGCCGACAGGCTGGTTGCCGCCATCAATTCAGCAACCGCAAACAAGGTCGCGGCCTGAATTGCCATGCTGGCGGGTACCCACGTCGTCAGGTTTTTCCGGCGACGGCCTTGTTGTCGGATTCATCCGGAGATGGATGAAGGCTGATGATATCAGCGGAATGACCTTCATCAAATTCAGCTTTGGCGGTTTCCGCCGCAACGAACGCAACGACATTCGGCGCATCAGACGTTTCAGTCAGGCCGGTGTCTTCGGGCTCTTTAGCCATGATCCTGCTCCTGCTCACTGTACGGTGACAGAAAGCCTGAGCCCTCTATGGTGAACCAATAGTTAACATCCACACCAAGATGTTGACTGTTGAACTAGAGAAGGGGAGCTGCTGCGATGCCGAGAACAGCTCCCAGCGGGACGACACTCCACGCCGGCCACTTCAACAAGGCCAGTGCGACAAGCGCCAATGCGGCAATTGTGATGTCCGTCCAGTCATTGATGGCAGTTGTCGTCACCGGAGTGTAAAGCGCGGCGGCCAGGATGCCGACAACAGATGCGTTGACGCCATTGAGCGCCGCTCGCGCAGTGCGGTTGACGCGCAAGGTCGCCCAGAAGGGGAGCACAGCCGCGACGAGCAATGCCCCTGGAAGGAAAACCATTACCAGAGCCAGCAGGGCAAACATCACCGCCGGGC
>JANQMQ010000459.1 GCA_028279995.1 Candidatus Phaeomarinibacter sp.
GCACAACGGTTTTCGAGACCGCCCCGTTCGACCACTCCGGCACCTCTCCGCGGGGGCATGGGGCGGCAGCGCTCACGGCACGCCGCCCCACAGGTCAACAGGGCGCGGACCATAGCCGCGCGGTATGGCGATCCGCAAGTAGCCAAAGCACAGATGCTGCAGCTGGCTGGGACAGATTACTCGGTCGCCGCTTCCCACAGAGCCGCCAGAAACTCCGACAGCCAGTCGATGACCGGGTCCGCGACATCAAAGAACGGGATGTAGTCTTCAAGCACCTCGCGGATGTCGCTATCCAGCGCGGCGGCGAAGAGCGCAATCAGGACCACCCAGAAGACAATGAGCAGAAGTCCGCGCAGCAGCGATTGCATGTGGTCGTCTCCCCCGAGATGCGACTCATCCGTTTCTAGTCCGTCAGAGAGTAGTCCACGGTGGCCACGACGCGAACCGTCTTTTCAAGCTGGCTTTCCTGGCTGACGCCGCCTGTATTGTCCCGTGGGCGAATGACGATGACCCCCTGATTGGCGCGCAGGATACCGCCCAGATTGGACCCCGAATTGGTGGCGAATTCCTGGGCACCGGTGCGGGCCGCCGCCGTGGCCTGGGCAATCAGGTCCGGCTTGATGTCGTTGAGACCGTTGAACGAATAGGTCGGCCCGCCTAGGTCGGCCAGCACCACGCCCCGGCGCACCAGTTCGCCCGTATCGCGCCCCAGCTCATCAACCAGCTGCACGTTTTCCGTCCGCAGCAGCAGATTCTGAGCAATGATGTAGCGCGCCTGGCCGATGCCGCCCGAGCGATAGGCCTGCGCCAGCAGATCCGTCACTTCCAGCCGCTCAAGGCTGATTTCCTCGTCCTTGATGCCCCGCGAGGTCAGGAACTCGCGGATGGTGGCGGTATTGCCGTCGATGACCGCCTGCACTTCCGAAAGGTCGTTGCCAGCCGCCGTATAGCGCAGGCGCCACATGGCGAGGTCTGCGGTCACATCACGCTCTGCCAGGCCTTTGACGGTGACATAGCGCTCCGCCTTGCGGCCTTCATAGAAGCCCGTGCCCACCTGAAACCCAGCAAAGGCAACGCCCGCCGCCAGCACGATGGCCCCCAAAACCCCCAATGGTCCGCTATTCATTATCCCTCTCCCGGCAAAAGCACCTGTTACAGTCTTATCAAAGACATGATCCACGATTCGAGCAACAACATGGCGACCCAGCCGGAGCAGCACGACCCGACAGATGGCTTTTCGGCTTTCGACCGCCAGCGCGCCTGGGCCATCCACGCCTTTACCGCGTCTGGTGCCATCATCGCCATGATGGCGCTGACGGCGGTGACCAGCGGCAACCCGCAGGCGGCATTTCTGTGGCTGGGCCTGGCTTTCGTGGTGGACGGGCTCGATGGACCGCTGGCCCGCCGCTACCGGGTAATGGAAGTTTTGCCGCGAATTTCAGGGGAAACGCTCGATCTGGTGGTGGATTATCTCACCTATGTGGTCGTGCCTGCCGTGATGCTGGCGGGCATGGGGCTGCTGCCGGAGGGCTGGGGCGCCGCCACTGCCGGCGTGGTGCTGGCGGTCTCGCTCTATACCTTCGCCAACCGGGACATGAAGACCGACGACAACTACTTCGAGGGCTTTCCCGCCGTCTGGAACGTGCTTGTTCTCTATATGTGGGTGCTGGAGACAGACCCCTGGGCCAATGTCGCAGTGATTGCCGTCTGTGTGGTGCTCACCTTCACCCGGCTCAAATTCACCCACCCCATGCGGGTTGTGAAATTACGGCTGATAACCTTGGTTTTTACCGGTCTCTGGGCCACCCTGAGCCTGATGATGGTACTTACCTACCCCACACCGCACCTATGGGCGCTGGTGGCCTGGATTGCGTTGATTGCGTACTTTCTGGGTCTCACGGCGCATAGGAGCTTTGTTTCGGGCGGTTAAGCGCTTGAAACGGCCAGTTGCGGCTTGACTTGGGGCCCCCAAAAAGTATGATCCGCGCCCAATCGCCGGGTGTCTTTGGATGTCCGGCGGCTTTTCTTTTGACCAAGGGTATCTCTGGCGCGGACCAACACCGCTGCCTGTATCGTGCCCTTTTTGATATGGACGACGCTCATGTTCGCGGTCATCCGCACAGGCGGTAAGCAGTATAAAGTGGCACAGGACGATGTTCTGTCTGTCGAAAAGCTCGCAGGCGAGCCCGGCGACAAGATCGAGATCGACGAAGTGCTGATGGTCGGTGGCGAAGGCGCCCCGAAGGTTGGCGCCCCGCTTCTGGAAGGCGCCAAGGTATCTGCCGAAGTTGTCGGCCAGGGCCGTGACCGCAAGGTCCGCATCTTCAAGAAGGTGCGCCGCCACACCTATCGCCGCACCAAGGGCCACCGCCAGCACAAGACGCAGATCAAGATCACCGGCATCAGCGCGTAACCCGCAGCCGACCGGTTCCAGAGACAAACGGAGACAGACAAGATGGCACATAAAAAAGCAGGCGGCTCATCCCGCAACGGTCGCGACTCAGCCGGCCGTCGTCTTGGCATCAAGAAGTTCGGCGGCGAAGCCGTGATTCCAGGCAACATCATTCTGCGCCAGCGCGGTACCAAGTGGCACCCGGGCGAAAATGTCGGCATGGGCAAGGACCACACGATTTTTGCGAAGGTCGAAGGCAATGTGTCCTTCCGCACCCGCGCAGGCGACCGCACCTATGTATCAGTGGTACCGGCAACCCCGGCATCAGCGGCAGCTGAATAAGAACACGGTGGACCAATTGCCACCGTTTGGTGGCAATCCATTCATGAGGCAATAGCCAACCGGGAGGGAGATGGATCGCCATCTCCCTTTTGTTTTGCTCTCTCGCCATCATGAAAGGACGTCCCATGCGGGCGCAGATGAAGACAGACCGGCTCTTGCTCAGATGGGTGACAATGGAGGATGCCCCCCGACTGACGGAGCTCGTGGACAATTGGAACGTGGCG
>JANQMQ010000493.1 GCA_028279995.1 Candidatus Phaeomarinibacter sp.
TGCTTGATTGTATATGCCGCACTGTCCTCTTCGCTGGCCTCAACGCGCTGTGCAGATGTCTCTTGCCACTCTGCTTCATCAAACTGGGGGAACAACGTGTCGCCGTCGGCATCCATATGGACGCGCGTGAAATGCAATGTATGGGCATATGGCAATGCCAGCGCATAGATTTCAGCGCCACCGGTCACACAGACCTCTTCTGCATCGCACGCCTCGGCAGCCCTGAAAGCCTCTTCAAGCGAGGACACCCGCACCACACCCTCCGGCAAATCCGCGCCAGAGCGGGTCATCACGATGTTGGTACGCCCGGGCAATGGACGGCCGATGGAGTCATAGGTCTTGCGACCCATGATGATCGGCTTGCCCATGGTCGTGGCCTTGAAGTGCTTCATGTCACCCTTGAGCCGCCATGGCAGATCATTGTCAGAACCGATGACACCATTTTCAGCAACCGCCACCACCAGTGAAATACGCATCAACAAACCCTGATTACTGCTCGGCTCTGGTGGCAAGTTGGACCAGAGCATCACCTTCAAGCGCGTAGCTTAGCCAATTCTCATTCCTGCGGGCACCAAGGGACTCATAAAAGCGAATGGATGGATCGTTCCACGGCAACACGTTCCATTCCATGCGATGCATCCCGTCACGCTGCACGATCTCAGCAAGGTGCTTGAGCAGCGCAAGCCCCAGGCCGGACCCGCGGTGTTGCGGCTTCACAAACAGATCCTCAAGCCACATCCCATAGCGACCACTGAAACTGGGAAATGTGCGATACCAAAGCGCCAGGCCTGCAGGCTCTCCGTCAACTTCGGCAAGCTCACAGAAGATGTGGGGACTGTCGCCAAACAGCGTCTCATCAAGCTGTGCCTGTGTCAGATGAAAGTCATCCAGCAGCTTTTCGTATTCGGCAAGGCCGCGCAGCAGGTCATGAACAACACCCGCCTCACCCGGCAGAGCCCGCCGGATGCGCTGCGTCATACGGCGACTGGCGCCTTGATGTGCGGATGCGCCTGATAGCCCTCAAGGCTGAAATCCTCATAGGTGAAGTCGAACAGTGACCGGACTTCAGGATTGAGCACCATTCGGGGCAATTCATAGGGCGCCCGGGTCAACTGCTCACGAGCCTGCTCGAGATGGTTCGAATAGAGATGCGCATCGCCGAATGTGTGCACGAAATCACCTGGCTCAAGGCCGGTGACCTGCGCGATCATCATCGTCAGCAGCGCATACGAGGCAATGTTGAACGGTACGCCGAGGAAAATGTCCGCTGACCGCTGGTAGAGCTGGCAGGAAAGCTTGCCGTCGGCAACGTAGAACTGGAACAGACAATGACATGGCGCCAGCGCCATCTTGTCGAGGTCAGCCGGGTTCCAAGCGGAAACAATGAGGCGCCGGGAGTCCGGGTTTGCGCGGATCTCTTCAACCAGCCACTTCAGCTGGTCTACTGTCCCGCCCTCAGGCATGTCCCAGGAGCGCCACTGCTTGCCGTAAACCGGCCCAAGCTCACCGTTCTCATCAGCCCATTCGTCCCAGATGCTGACGCCATTGGCCTTCAGGTAGCGGATGTTTGTGTCGCCTGCGATAAACCACAGAAGTTCGTGGATAATCGACTTGAGATGAAGCTTCTTGGTCGTGACGAGCGGAAAGCCCTGGGCCAGATCAAACCGCATCTGATGGCCGAAGACAGACAGGGTGCCTGTGCCGGTCCGGTCGCCCTTTTGGGCTCCGTCCGCCAGAACGCGTTCCATGAGTTCGTGATATTGCTGCATGTCCTGACGTTAACGCGAGTCTCCCGGACGCGGAAGCTGGAAAGTGCTGGCGGTCGCAAAGTGGGGAGTCACAGCCGACCGTCAGGACAGATTGGCCGGGCTGCTTGCAACCAGCCGGTTGAGCAGCCCGGAAAGCTGCTCCAGCGCGTCCTGATCCCACCGGTCCTGAAACACATAGCCTGCCTGCTTGGCAAAGGTGGCGCGCGCCTCACCGAGCTTTGTCCGGCCCGCATCCGTCATCGTCACATAGGCAATGCGGGCGTCCCGCTCGGCCGTTTGCCGGGCGACCAGACCAAGCTTCTCCATCGGTGCAACCATACGCGTCACTGTGGACGCGCTGACATGCATCCGTTTCGCCAGCTCCACGCGGGAAAGCCGGTTGAGGGACGCTTTATCGAGATGCAGAAGCAAAAAATATTCATTCACCGACAGGCCGTGAACGGCGGAAAACTCACCGGATAGCCGCGCCCGGATTTCGTCTGCCGCCTGCAACAGGCGTAGTGCATTTGTCGCGCAAATCTCTTCCATCCATCAAATATATTCCGATATACTTGCAAGCGCAAGTATATCGGAATATATCTCGCGCAATCGTTTTCAGAAAGGATGAGGGTGACATCATGGATTTCGAGCTTGTTTTTTCGGCGGTAGGCCTCCTGTCGATGGCGGGATGGATTGCCCTGCTCGCATCGCCGCTCATCCCGGTCTGGTCAGACCGCCTGGCGGCCATAGTGATCCCGGCGCTGCTGGCCGTGGCCTATGTGGCAATCATTGTGCTTGTGCCACCGTTTTCGGATGGCACAAGCACAAT
>JANQMQ010000506.1 GCA_028279995.1 Candidatus Phaeomarinibacter sp.
GAACTATGCGGTCGCAATGTGTCGGAGACAGCGCGTCGTCTCAACATGCACCGTCGGACCCTGCAGCGCATTCTCGCCAAGCGCTCACCGCGCTAGGCCGGGATCGAATTAGCGGTAAGAGTTGTCCGCTTCCAGATAGGTGCGGACATAGTCCGCAACACCATCTTCCAGAGACGTAAACGGGTCTGCATATCCGGCGTCGCGCAATCGCGTCATGTTCGCCTGCGTGAAATACTGATACTTGTCGCGGATCTGCTCGGGCGTATCGACATACTCGATGTTTGCCTGACGGTTGAGCGCGGCGAAGACCGCTGTCGCTAGGTCCTTGAAGCTCCGTGCCTCGCCAGTACCAAGATTGAAAAGTCCGTTCACGGATGGTGTCGCCAGAAGCCATGACACGACGCGTGCGCAATCCTTGACGTACACGAAGTCACGCAGTTGCCCCCCGTCTTCATAGTTGGGGTTATGTGACTTGAAGAGCTTCACCGGGCCGCCGGTACGCGCGTCAGGATGAATATGTGCCACGACGCTCTTCTGTCCGCCCTTGTGATACTCATTGGGCCCGTAGACGTTGAAGAATTTGAGCCCGGCCCATTGTGGCGGCTTGGCGCCACCTGCCGAGAGGTGGCGTGCAATACGCCGGTCAACAAAGTGCTTGGACCATCCATAGGCATTGAGCGGTTTGAGCCTGGCAAGCGCATCAAGGCCCATATCATCCTCGAACCCGCTGTCTCCGTCACCATAGGTGGCGGCCGAAGAAGCATAGATGAGCCGCGTTCCTGTCGCCGTGCACCAGTCCCAAAGATCGTTGGTCAGGCGTATGTTCGAGCGGACAATCAGATCCACATCCGTCTCAGTTGTCGAGGAGATCGCACCCATGTGGATGACGGCATCGATCTGCCCGGCATTCTTGTGCAGGAAATCAAGCAAGGCTTCAGGCGCAATGACATCATCAAGTTCGCAGTTGGCGATGTTACGCCATTTGTCACCTGTCTCCAGCCAGTCACAGACCACTAGGCCTGTGTGTCCGTCCTCTGACAATTGAGCAAGAATGTTGGAGCCGATAAATCCGGCGCCGCCGGTGACTACGATCATGTCTGTGTCGATCCTGGGTTGAGGAGCAAACGCTGGCGCATCTAGGCGTTCAGCCGTTCGATGGTGCGCGTCGTACTTTGTCCGGGCACGAGTTCAGCCAGAACGACCCGGCCACCATTGGCCTGAACAATATCTGCTCCGACAACAGTTTCCACCGTGTAGTCGGCGCCTTTAACAAGCACGTCAGGCTTGATGGTGGAAATAAGCTCAAGTGGCGTCTCGTCAGAGAAGATGATGACCATGTCCACATCCTCAAGCGATGCAAGAACAAGCGCCCGCGCAGCTTCGCTCTGTAGCGGCCGACTTTTGCCCTTGAGCGCCTTCACCGAACTGTCTGAGTTGAGGCCGACCACGAGCCGGTCGCACTCAGCGCGGGCCTGCCGCAGCAGAGAAAGGTGACCGGGGTGAATGAGATCAAAGCAGCCATTGGTAAAGCCGATGGTCTGCCCCTGTGCACGCCAGCGCGCCGTCATGTCCTGCGCTTCTTTCAGGGCGCATACTTTCTGATCCGCCTTCGTGACATCGGCAGTATGCAGCGCGTGGGTAAGCTCATTGGGATAGACGACAGCCGTGCCGACCTTGGCAACAACAAGCCCGGCTGTGGCATTGGCAATGGAAGAAGCCTGTTTGAGATCCGCGCCTGAGGCAATGGCAAGCCCCAGCGTTGCCAGAACGGTATCGCCCGCCCCGGAGACATCAAACACCTCAACCGCTTGCGCAGGAAAATGACTGACGTCGAGACCTGTTTCCTCACGGGTGATCAAAGTCATGCCGGCCTGTGACCGGGTCACAAGGATCGCATCCGCGTTCGCCCGGTTGAGCGCCTCATGGGCTGCATCCAGAACTTCTGAATCGGTCTCGCACGGCATGCCGGTGGCCAGGGCAAGTTCCTTGAGGTTGGGTTTGATCAGGGTGGCGCCGCTATAGCGTGAGAAATCCGCTGACTTGGGATCGACAATCACCGGCAGGCCCATGTCGCGTGCCGTCCCGATGATGGCCTGCAGCACATTGTCGGACAGACATCCCTTGGCGTAGTCGGACAGCACGATCGCGCCCGCGCCCTGCATCTCGGCGCGGGCAGCGCCAACAATGCCGTCGACCGATTCCGGCGACAAAGGCAGGGCTACTTCCTGATCAGCACGCAGCAATTGCTGCGATCCGGCGATGAACCGCGTCTTGACCGTCGTCGCCCGGCCGATATCAGTGATCAGATCCGGATCAATGCGCTCTTCCTGAGAGATCAGGCGGACGACTTCTCGGCCTGCTTCATCATCTCCGATGGTCGCCAGCAGGCTGGCGGCACCGCCCAAAGCTGCGACGTTGCGGGCTACATTGCCGACGCCACCCAGCATGGCCGCTTCGCGTTCGACTGCGACGACAGGGATCGGCGCTTCCGGTGAAATGCGGTCGACACGGCCATACACATACCGGTCAAGCATGATGTCGCCGAGACACACAACGCGCGCCTTCTCAAAGCGCTCGATGGCATCGAGTTCTGCGGTCACATCCGCAGTAGGATTGGTGGAAGAAACGCTCATTTGGGCCTTGATGTGAGGGGCAGTGTGAAACGAGTCGCGAGCATAGGCTGCGTGGGCTCAGCCTTAAAGGCCAAGCCTCGGCTCGCAGTTAATGCACCTGGCGAAGGCTCTAGCCAAGCTCTGCCTCCGGATCGGCCAGTCGCGATAGCCGCAACGAGCTGGTCCGAGCGATCCTGAGGGTTACGGCCTTGCGACGTGCGGCGGCAAGCTTGTCCAGCGGGGCATCCCGCAGCATGTCTGCGCCATACCGGTCGGCGATCAGCAGGCCGGTGTCTGGTGGAAGTTCCGCAATCGGAAAATCCCCCGGCACGGCGAAGAAAAGCCTGTCGCAATAGTCGACATATTCCGGCCATTTGCCGTCGGCGCGCAGGTCAGCAAGGCTGGTCTTGATTTCGATGATGAGGATTTCACCGCCGGAGCTCAGCGCGATGACGTCGGCCCGCCGCCCGGTTGCCAGGGTGAACTCTGTAAGCGGTGCAAGGCCAAGACCCATGAGGTGCCGGCACACCCCCCGCTGCACATCAAGGGCCCGGGCGGACTGGCGTCCGTCCTCAGGAAGGGACAATTCCTGCCATTGCTCGCGCTGGGGTGTGCTGCTCATGAAAAAACGCTAGTAGGTCCATGAGAACAAAACAAGTCCATTGAGGCGGCTGTGTCCTTAAGCGGTCAGCGCTTTCATACGGGTCTCGACGGTTGCACGAGCCGCAGCCGGATCAAGCCCGGTGACTGTGCCAAGCGTGGCGATGGCAAGTGTCCCCAGCGCATTGAGGCACAGGGCGGCGGCAAGTCGCGTCGGGTCTATTGGGGTGCCGCTGGCCGCCTCATAGCCCTCAAGCATCGCCTCGGCGGGCCCGCCGATGTCATGCATGTGGCGAAGCTCGATCTCTACCGGGCCTGATTGCGCCTCACCCCAGTCAACCAGCCCGGCTGTGCTTTGTGCGATGGAGTGAGGGTCACTCAGCAACACATTGCCGCCAT
>JANQMQ010000515.1 GCA_028279995.1 Candidatus Phaeomarinibacter sp.
TCTGGTGATTGCGAGCCGCCGCAAGGACCGGGTGGACGAAGCCGTCTCGGCCCTCAAGGACATGGGCTACGAGGCGGCGGGTACGGCCTGCGACGTGTCAAAGCGCGCCGACGTTGAGGCTCTGGCGGACTTTGCCTGGGAGACCTATGGCAAGGCGGATGTGCTGCTCAACAACGCAGGCGTCGCGCAGGGCAAGCGCGGGCCGGTCATGTCGCTCAATCTTGAAGAGTTCGACACGGTGCTGGGCATCAATGTCTACGGCACGCTTTACGGCATACAGGTGTTTGGCCAGCGCTTCTTGGAGCAGGGCACGCCGGCGGCCATCTACAATGTGGGGTCTGAAAACAGTTTCTTCCCTGCCGTGCCGGGGTCGTCCGCCTACATCTCCTCCAAGCATTCTGTCCTGGCGATCACGGAACAACTGGCGGAAGAAGTACCGGACTTCATCGACGTCTCGCTGATCTGCCCAGGCTATGTGCAGTCAGAGATGACGGCCGGCAATCCCGACGGCATGCCGACAGATGAGTTCACATCACTGACACTAAAACAGCTCAAGGCCGGTGAGCTTTACGTCGTCTCGCACGCCTACAACATGGTGCATATCGACAAGCGCTATAACGCGCTCAGCAAGGCCTTTGCGACGTATGCACCGCGATATGACGGCGATGATGAATATGACGTGGGCTGCATGATCGAGAAGATGATGGCGGCACGGGCGGCGAAGGGGTAACTGACTGCGTTTGCAGTCTCAGCCCGCAGGCGCTACATCAGGCGCACGGGTTTCGCGCCCACCACCTATCCCCCTACATGCCAGCCTGGAGCGTTCCCGTGGATCAGACAGAAATCACCCAACTCGAAACCTATCTGCGGAAGAAGTTCCGGCTGGATACGATCGAGGTGCGCCAGCGTCCGGTCAAGGATGACTCGGTTGAGGTTTACATCGGTGACGAGTTCATCGGCGTTCTGTTCAAGGACGAAGAAGACGGTGAAGTCTCCTACGACTTCAACATGGCCATCCTCGCCTTTGACCTCGAGACCGGGTCCTAAGGTCCCAGCGTCTGTTCGCGTCCTATTCGGCAGGTGCCAGCCGCAACTCCTCCGGCGGGTCAGCCGGTCTGGCGTTGTCGCGGAAGAGGGCGATCAAGGCCAGGGCCTGATTGTCGATGGTCTTCCAGTCGGCCAGGTGCGCACGCTTGTAGCGGTAGCGCAGGACAACATTTTCACTCAGCAGGATTTCGCGTCGGCACCACAGCAAGGGCTCGTCGCGTGAGCACAGCAGGAGAGCCGGCGCGCCGGCGGGTCCTTCGCCCACATACATGTCCTGGCCGCTGAAGCCTGTCTCGTTTCTGAAGACGAAATGGCGCAGGCCATGCGGCCCGGGTTCACCGGTACGGTTGGTCACGGCAGGTAGATAGACCAGTTCCAGACGGGGCTGCGCTGCCAGCACGGCTGTTGTCTCTTCTATGCGCATGTGAATGACCGGCGACTGGGCGTCCGACCTGTCAAAGTCTTCCCGCCTGCGCTCCGTGAACGGATCAAATTCAGGCAGCAGGGCGTGGAGATCCACCATTTCCATGGGGCCGCCGGAGCGGGCTGACGAAAACCGCGTGAAATTGGCCGGAACGGCCAGTTGAACGTCCCCGATGGATATATGAACCCGCTCGCCCCGGTCAGTGGATTCGGGTGCCGTTCCAAGGATTTCTTCGGTCGTCGGGCCGACATAGTACCAAAGAAAAATCGCGGCAAAGACGATGACGCCGCTCGCGACCAGCAATGGAATAAGCCAGGGCGGACGCTCGACGACTTCATCACTGGTGCTTCGGTTGGTCTGCTGCCGCGTGGCCATGAGTGTCTTTCTGCAAGCTGTCGCCGAAGGGAAGGACCGTAGGTCCTTCGTTGGGCGCGAAGCATTTCACAGGATTCGGGCTGGCGGCAATCAAACTCAGGCGGTGAATGTGCTGCGGCAGACATCCGAAGGGCAGGGAGGAGAGGGCCCCGGCGTATCACCATGAGACAGGTTCGGCGTCTTCGCCGGTGTCTCAGGTGTCATGGAATGGTCCGAGCGCAGCGCATTCCTCGCGCAGTGCAGTCGAAAAACGGCGGAAACCTTGAGTTCCTGGACTGGTATGCCTCTTGCCAAGTCTCCCGTGTGAATGCGCGACATGCGTTTGCGCGGACACGATGTGTATGACGGCTTCCAACGGGTCAATCGAGGCAGACAATGGGCGAAATGACCGCTTTCGTGATGGCGGTGCTGACAGGCATCGTCGCGGCAGGACTAACTTCCAGTCTTTACCGGCTCGTGACCAACAAGCCGCCGAGCTTCAGCGTTCTGACGGCGCCGTTGCCGGAAGTCGTCACGGGCATGGCGACCCTCATTTTCGCGGGGCCTGCGGTCATCATGCGCAATGCTGTCAGGGCACGCGTGCTCGAACAGCGGCCCTGGGTCTGGCTTGGCCTGTCCACATCGATTGCCGTTTTCTGGAGCTTCATGTCCGGCATCTTTGTGCTGAGCCTCATCCTCGCCCGCTAGGCGGAACAGCTCTCACTCCTTCACGTTCGGCCCCGGTTTCGGGCTTCGACGCCGCACATCAAGCTTGTGTGCGCTGCAACAAGCCGTGCCTGTGTGCATGGCTGGCATACTCAAATGAGAATGATCCGGGAATGATTCAGCGTTCATAAACGCGAATTTCCTGTGTATTTAGTGCAGAAAATCAAAATCAATCATATAAATCAATGGTTTACTGATTTTCGACAGTTTTTTGACAAATCGTCAACCACGTTCTCTCATATCGAACTGGTATATAAATTCGTCAACCATTTGGGTTCATTGTCTTGACCCTGTGATCTGCTGTGACTATCTCAGCGTACAGGTTCAGTAATTGATGCGATGCAACAGCCCCCCCGGCTTCCCCCATTTTTGCAGCGCAACCGGGAGTAAGACCATGCAGACGATGATTGGTAATTTTGTTGCCGCTGCAGCGATGGTTGTAACGGTGGTTCTCTTCGAGATGGGGATGATGTCCCCGGGCAACGCGTTCTTCGCGGTTGCTTTCGTGATCCTGATGTTTACCGCCAACCAGCTCATCGCGCGCGAAAACCAGCCGCTGCGTGATGCTGTCATCAACATGTTCACGAACCCGGCGTCCTACGCGGGCCGCGGGTCTTTCGCAGCTTATGTTGGCTCGACCGCAGTTGGGGCCATCGTGATTGTTCAGACGCTGGCTTATCTCTAGGCAACGCTGAACAGGATCTTCCTCAAGACGACGCATTCCTCCCTGACGTCTTGAAACACTGGGCGCTCTTCCTCTCCTCAGGAAGGCGCCCATTTTTTATGTGCAAGGGCATAGTTGGGACTGGGGCGTCTAGGCCAGCTTGTTGGGCGTTGCAGCCGCTCTCGCTTCCGCCACCCGGATACGCCGCCGCTTCATGACGCGGCGGCTGCCGGCCAGCCCCAGCCAACCCAGAATGGCGGCACCCAGCGCCCAGACCCATTCCGCCATCCAGCGCAGAATGTTGATGGCGCCCTTGAAGCCCCGCAGCGACGTCTTGCCGGTCAGCTCAATGATGCCGCGTGTCTTGACGCCCAGCGTCTTTGACATGTCGGCCACGTTGTCCAGGTCGCCGGTGTTCCTGACATATTTCATCAGCCGCACGCTTTCCGCCGGGCCCACGGCTGTGCGCATGTCGTCCATGCGGGCGAGCACCGGAAACAGGTCTGCCCCCTTCACATTGTCCGCATAGGTGCCGATGGCACGGCGGGTGGCGTTGGGGTTGGCCAGCGATACGTCAGAGAGGGTGCGCCGAAGGGCTGGGAAGTCCACCGCGCGGGACACCAGCTGGCCGAGCTCCCGGGTGAAGGATCTGGTCATGGTGCCCGCCTTCTTGGCCACTTTCAGCAATGAGACGCCGACGCGGGCCGGCAGGCCGCTGCCCGCACTGGCAACGGTGCCTGCGGTCACAGCAAGGCCGACGACGGAGAGCCCGAGTACGATCTCGCTGTAGTCTTCTCCGGCGACCAGCTTGGAGCCTTCGCTGCCGATGTCGCGGATGTCGCCGATGACGGTGAGGTCAGAGGTGACGGCACCTGCGAAGGCGGCATTGTCGCTGCCTTCGCCGGTGATGAAGCCTTCAAAGAAATTACCCGTGTTGCGCAGGACCACCGCGGTGGTGGTCTGTGAGGCGGCCAGGGCGTCCTGCGTCTGCGGGCTCAGGGTGCGGTTCATGTAGGCGGCAATTTCCACATACATCTCCGCGTCGTCCTGGCGGCCCTCTTCGATGGCTTGGAGGATCAGCCCGTCCAGCTCGTCCGGGCCAACACTGGCATTGAGTTCAAGGAGGATCAGCGTTTCGGACGGAATCCGGTCGACATACTCGTCAAGCAGTCCCGCCTCGAGCGCCATGATGGTGCCGCCTGGAATGACGATGGCCAGAAAAACAAAGAAGAACGCACGCATTTTACCCCTCCAAGACACGCAACAGGCGTCCAGGACCCCACACAGATGTGAGCGTGCTGCATTGCGGCGCAGGATGCAACGAAGCTGTGCCGGGAGGCTTAACGCAGGGAGAGGCGCAAAACGGGCCTAGCCGGCCTGCTTCATCTTTTCGAGCATGGCGCCCATGGCCGCATGCACGGCCTGAACCGCCTGAAGCGGGCGGATCATCACCCGGAACTCGGTGATCTTGCCTTCGTCATTGCAGGTGATGATGTCGACGCCGTTGACGTACTTGCCGTTCATTTCCGTTTCGAACTCAAGCACCGCCTGGTTCCCCGCCAGCACTTCCTTCGTGTATTTGAACTTTCCGGCTTTGTCGGCGGGCTTGCCGTCGTCGGTCTTGGCCTGACCGCCCAATGTGCCGCCTGCCGCGCGCAGATAGGCGAGGGTGATGTCCTTGCCATGTTGAGGCGTGAATACGACCGGCGAGAGAAACACGCAGTCGTCCGCAAGCAGATCCTCAAGGCCGCCGGGCTTCTTGTTGATGATGTAGTCGTGCCAGTCGGCAATGCATTTCTCGATCATGGGGGCGGCTCCTGCTGTCCTTGTGTCGGCGGACTGTAGCGGAACCCGGCGCCCTTTGGGTGCTCAAGTTTGAACAGTTGGCGGACAGTCTGCGTGCATAAAAATGAACACGTTCTTTTTACCTTGAATAGCCGAACGCGTTCATTTATGTTTCCTCCAGATGCTGGACGTCCACACCCGACGCTCGGGAGAGGGCCAATGGAGGAGCAGTTTGATGAGTGACAGCCCCCGGGTTGACGACGGTTTTGTCGAGAAGTTCATGAAGTCAGTGAACACGCCTTTGGAATACGGCGTGTATTTCCTGTTCCACGATTACTGGGACAAGGCACCCCAAAGTGCGATCGACGCCTATGTCACGGAACTACACAAGATCCCCGGCATCGAGAAGGCACTAGAGGAACGCTACATCGCCGAGCCGCTTAGCCTCGAGCGTCTCAAGCAGTGCGCCCCGGGCACGCTGGGCGCGGGCTATCTCAAGTTCATCGTGGACAACAAGCTGGAAGAAAATCTCGGCAAGAACTATCGCAAGTTCAATGATGAGCTTCGGGCCTCAGGCAAGCTGGACCGACTGCCGGATGATCTCAGCTACATGATGGTCCGCGGCTTCCAGACCCATGACTTCCATCATGTTCTCACTGGTTATGAAGCGACCATCTACGGGGAGCTTGCTCTGGCGGCGTACTACCTCGCCCAGCTGCGGCAGCCCTATCATGCCTTCCGGGTAGCGGTGACGACGGCGCATACAGCGTTCCTGGCGCCATCCTTCATCACCGAAGGTATGGACGCATTCACCGATGGCTGGAGCTATGGCCGCGCGTCGAAGAACATCTACTTCGAGCGGTGGGAAGATGAGATCGATACCCCGCTTGAGGTGTTGAGAGAGCGGTTCAACCTCAATCGCCACGCGCAAGCCGCCTAGCAGCGCGAGGGTGCCCGGGCTTCCCATGGTCTGATGCACAGGATGCGGCAACGCTGTCCATTACCCGGTTAGCCGATCGGGCCGCCGCCGTCCTTGCGGATCATCACCACAGACGGGCGGGGCGGCATATCGGGATCGAAGTCCGGCCAGCGGGTCATCGGCTCTTCAAAGTCTGAGGCCCGCCCATGCTCCTTGAAATCCAGAGCGCCATCTGTTCCTGGATGCTGAACCGCAACGAACAGGGTCTCCTGATCGGGCGTAAAGCAGGGACCGCACATTTCAGCGCCGACCGGCACGCGGTAGAACATGGCGCTTGTGGCGCGGTCTTCGCCATCGGTGCCGACACTCCACACCCCGTCAGCTGTGCCGGAAATCTTTCCCCAGCCGCTCCCCTGATCCGTTGTTACCCACAGGCGGCCTGAGGGGTCGACGGCCAGATTGTCAGGACAGGCGAACCACCCGTTGGACGTGGTGGCTTCAGAGTACTGCGCACCGATCTGCGGCACGGACGGATCACCGGCCTTCACCAGAATGTCCCAACTGAAGACATCTGCCGCGTGGTTACCGTCAGGCGGTGTCATTTCAACAATCAAGCCCCAGAAGTTGGGCGCGCGATCATGAACGGCATCAATCTGTGATGTTCCGCGTTTCGAGTTGTTGGTGAGTGCCACATAGACCTTGCCCGTCACCGGGTTGGGTTCGACATCTTCCGGCCGGTCCATCGGTGTGGCGCCAAGCAGGTCTGCGGCGCGGCGTGTCTCGATCATCACATCCGCCTGGCTGGCAAAGCCGTTCTCAGCGGTAAGAGGACCGATGCCGTGTACGAGCGGCATCCAGGTCACGCTGCCATCATCGCTGAACTTTGCGACGCTCAGCACGCCGCTGTCGAGCAGGCCGAAATTGGAGGCGCGGTCTTTGTTGTTCACCGTGCCGTCGGTGATGAAACGGTAGAGATAGTCAAAACGCTGGTCGTCGCCCATGTAGATGACGAGACGGCCATCCTTGTTGACGATGCTCTCGGCCCCTTCATGTTTGAAGCGACCCAGGGCCGTGCGCTTGACGGGCGTGGATGCCGGGTCGAGCGGGTCAACTTCCACAACCCAGCCGAAGCGGTTGGCTTCATTGGGTTCCTTGTTGATGTTGAAGCGGTCGAAGTGGCGGCCCCAGTCATAGCCGCGCCCCATGGCAACGCCGTAGCGGCAATAGTTGCGGGTCTCGGGGTGGGTGGCTTCGCCCGCCAGGCACATGGCTGCCAGCTCACCGGATGTGCGCCAGCGTTTGTCGCTGTCGTCCAGCTTGCCGCGGAAATAGAAGTGGAAGTTTTCTTCTGCCATCAGATAGCTGCCATAGGGCGTGATGCCACCGGCGCAATTGTTGACGGTGCCGATGACACGTGTGCCCGTCGGGTCGGCATTGGTCTGCATGCGCGGATGGCCTGCGGCGGGGCCGGAAATGCCCATGGCCGTAGAGCGGGTTGTAATCCGCCGGTTCAGGGGACTGTCTGTGACGACCTCCCACTGGCCTTCTGTGGTCTGGGCGATTTCGATGATCGACCCGCCATGGGCCGCCATCTCCATGTCGGCAAGTTCCCTTGGACTGTTGAAACGAAGATCGTACGGGAACATCACGTCGCGGGACGTGAACTCGTGATTGACGCACAGGACGCCGCGCGTGCCGTCTTCGTTAAGCGGGACGAAGCCCACATAGTCGTTGTTATAGCCAAACTGCTTTTCCTGCGCGTCGGCATCCGCTGCGCCTGGCATGAAAGCAGGGGCGTCGGCCAGTACCGGATCGCCCCAGCGGATCAGCACGTCCGCCGAGTAGCCCGGTGACACCACATGGTCCGTCGACACGCCGTGGCT
>JANQMQ010000521.1 GCA_028279995.1 Candidatus Phaeomarinibacter sp.
GCATCCGAAAAGGGTTCGTCACGACCTCGCACACCTTCATAGACGAAGCCCGCCGCGCGGAAGCCGACGGATGGCCGGTCATCCGCCTGAAAGGCACCCATCTGCACCCGGCAACCGAACCCGAAGAGACCGCACAGGCCATCATCCAGTGCTGTGCGGAAATGCAAATCACTTAGCCGACATAGCTGCCCCTGCGCTCGCGCATTTGGGAAACGCCTTTCCCGGCTGATAGATCAAGGGTCATCAAAAGGATGACACACATGAAAGAGACATTTCAGGTAACCGCCATCGGCCACGTCGAGGCAGGCCGCACAGAACCCATCGATGATGACTGGGACGCGGTCCCGACCTCCATCGTGCTTGATGAATGCTTTGATGAAGAAGCCCTCATGGGCCTCGACACCTTCAGCCATGTGGAGGTGATCTATCTCTTCCACCAGGTGCCGGACGAAGAGGTTGAGGGCAAAGCCCGCCATCCGCGGGGCAATACGGACTGGCCCCGCGTCGGCATTTTCGCCCAGCGCGGCAAGGGCCGCCCCAATCGTCTCGGCGCGACCATCGCCCGTATTGACAGAGTTGAAGGACACGTTCTGCATGTCATCGGCCTGGATGCCATCGACGGCACACCTGTGCTGGATTTGAAACCCGTCATGAAAGGCTTCCTGCCCCGTACCCAAGTGCAGGAACCGGAATGGGCAACCGAAATCATGGCAAGCTACTGGTAGGCACAAGATGAAACTGAACCAGGTTACCGTGAGCGTGACGGACATCCCCCGTGCGATCACATTCTATGAACAGCTGGGCATGTATCTCATCGTCAAGGACGACCACTACGCCCGCTTTGAACTCCCGAGCGGCGACACGTTCTCGATCCACGTCGCGGACACCGTGCCGCCCTCCGGCACGATGATCTATTTCGAGTTCGAGGATGTGGACACAGCCGTCCGTGACGCAGAGGCCCGTGGTGTTACCTTCACCATGCAGCCGACAGACCAGTCATGGCTGTGGCGCGAAGCCTATCTGTCAGACCCGGACGGCAACCAGTTGTGCTTTCTGCAGGCAAGTGAAAACCGCCGCTTCCCGCCATGGCGCGTGGATGGGCGCACATCGTGAACAACGCCGGCCAACCGTCACTTGACTTCTTTTATTTTTAGATCATGATGATAAAAAAATATAGGGACAAACATGCCGAAGATTGTCGACCGGGACGCCCGCTGCGAAGAACTGACCCGCGCAGCGATTGATGCCATCGCCGAGTACGGCCTTGAGTCCGTAAAGCTGTCGGACGTGGCACGCGCTGCGGGGGTCACAACCGGCACCGTCGGCTATTACTTCCGAGATAAGGAAGAACTGCTGATCGAAACCCTCAACACCTTGGCCCGCGACATCCTCAAGCGGTTGCAGAAACTCGATCCGATCACCCCTGCGTCCCTGCAGATCTATCTGCCACTGACCCCCAAACTGATGAAGCATTGGAAGGTGTGGCTGGCATATGCGGGCGCCGCGCCCTCCTCGCCCAAACTCAGCAAGGCCTACCGCGCATTCTACGCCGACATCGAGGCGCTCTACGCCACCATCCTTGATGAGAAAGACCCCGAGGTCGTCCGGCAACGCGCCGGCACCATCATCGCGGCGCTGGACGGCATCGGCCTGTGCGCGGCGCTGCAACCGAAACTGTGGCCGGCTGAGCGCCAGATACAGGCATACGACACACTTGTCGCCCCGCTGATGAAAAAAGGCGACCACCAGGAGGACACCCCATGAGCAGCATTACCCATCTGCCAGCAGACACATCACCGCAGACCATAAGGGACACGATCGAGGATCAGGGTGGCTGCATCGTCGACAACCTCATTGCCCCCGAAAAGATCATGCGAATCCGCGATGAACTGGCGCCCTACCTGGAAGCCGGCGAGTTTGGCCGGGAAGACTTTGGCGGGTTTCAGACCAAGCGCATCGGCGCCCTCATGGCCAAATCACCCGAGTGCCACGAGCTGGCCCTGCATCCGCTGGTGAACGCCGCCTGCGATCTCAGTCTTCGCCCCTATTGCGACGACTATCAGCTCCACTTCACCCAGGCTGTCAGCATCTCGAAGGGCGAAGGCGCCCAGACACTGCACCGGGACCGCGGCGTGTGGGGCCCCTATCTGAATCGGTCCATCGAAACCCAGTTCAGCACCATCTGGGCGATCTCGGAATTCACGCAAGAAAACGGAGCGACGCAGTTCGTGCCCGGATCCCACAAGTGGGACAAGAAGAGGGAGGCACAGCCGAACGAGATCGCCTATGCCGAAATGTCACCCGGTTCCGTCCTGCTCTACAACGGCACGGTGCTGCATGGCGGTGGCGCGAACTCCACCGACACGAACCGTCTGGGCGTGCTGCTGCACTACACGCTGAACTGGCTGCGCCAGGAAGAAAACCAGTACCTGTCCTGCCCACCCGAGCTGGCAAAGGACCTGCCGTCGGAGCTGCGCCGCCTGATGGGATACAGCCTAGGCGGCCCGACGCTTGGCTTCTACTCAACACCGGGTGGCCCCGGCGAAGGTCGCGATCTGGCTCCGCCGGAATATCTGTTTGGTGAGAAACCGAGAAAGCCCCGGGTCTTTGACACCGCACGCATTGATGCAGAATTCAAGACGCACGAGACGGCTGATTGAGATCAGCAGATTGATCGGGCCTGCCGGGCTAACCCTGCACCGCCTGCCCCCAATAGTTGAAGCCGGCAAACTTCGGCGTTGAGGGCAGATACATCGTCTCCATGCCTTCAATCTTGAAACCGCCTTCAGCCAGCATGTCCGGGATCGGGCGGTTGACGTTGCAGCCGCCGGCGATCTTCTTCCAGATCGGATTGATGCGGTCCTGCCATTTGGCGACGTTGGCATCCGGCGCCTTGCCATGTTCGCAGAAGATCATCTTGCCACCCGGCTTCAGCACCCGCGCCATGCCCTGCAGTGCCTTGATCCCGTCAGGAATGGTGCACAGCGTGTACGTCAGCAGGACCGTATCTACCGAATTGTCATCCAGCGGAATCTCTTCGCCCGGCAGGTCCAGAAACTCGACCGGAATGCCATACTCGGCCACCTTGGGTTCGGCGCGCTTGCGCATTTCTTCAGCCGGTTCCAGACCAAAAATCATGTCCACCTTGGACTTGTCATAGTAGGGAAGGTTGAGCCCCGTCCCCATGCCGATCTCCAACACACGACCTTCCGCATTCGGCACGACTTTCTTGCGCTGATAGGTAATGGGCTTGGCACCACACGCCGTATCCAGAAAGCGCGGCAGAATGTGTTTCTCATAAAAGCCCATGCGGACAGCTCCCAGCATTGAAATAGCAAAGGTCAAAATGTGTTCGACGACACCTTGCGATGAAAATCGGTCATTCGCAAATTGCGTACATTCGCAACGCAGATTTCATCGGGGCGGAGGAGAGGCCACACCGGGGACGGTCGCCTCAATGACGTGCCAGGTAATGCGCAAAGAATTCGAGGGTAAGAACGACGCTAGCGCCAGCTCGACACGCCGAAGCGCAGCAGGCGATCACCTTCGACCGGGCCGATCGCCCGGCCACGGCCACGGAAGGTCAGGACCGCGGATTTGAGGTATCCGGCCGAGCGTAGAGCTGATGCGGCACGTGCCCCATCGCCCAATGCATCCCACACAACCTCCGGCGACAGTTCACCATCTGGCCGCGACACCATCCTCTCAATCGCCGTGGCGCAAAGCTGGGCCAATGCGGCAGACCGCGCCACCACACCAACTGGTCCGCATCTGCGGAAGCGGTTGGTGT
>JANQMQ010000526.1 GCA_028279995.1 Candidatus Phaeomarinibacter sp.
TCGCTACGGCTATCTGGCCGACCCGGATGCCGACACCGCCTCAGCGTTTCCCGCGGAGCTGGCACAGCGGGCAACGACCGAAGCAGGGTATGCCGTCGACTGGATCGAAGAACAGCTGGTTGATTATGTGGGCCGGGCCGACCGGGACATCACCATTGAAACGACCATCGACCCGGACCTGCAGATCGCTGCGGTCGGTGCCATCAAGAGCGGTCTGGCGCTGGTTGGTGAAGCAGCCAATGTCAGCCAGGGCGCGCTTGTGGCCATGTCGCCCAATGGGGCCGTCCGGGCGCTGGTGGGCGGGCGCGACTATCGTCGCAGCCAGTTCAATCGCGCGATCACCGCAAAGCGGCAGCCCGGGTCAGCCTTCAAGACATTTGTCTATCTCACAGCACTTGAGCGCGGCATGACGCCGGTGACCATCCGCCGGGATGCGCCCATTCGCGTGGCCAACTACACGCCGTCCAACTTCTCGGACAAGTATGAGGGCGACGTGACCCTCATGCGCGCGCTGTCAAAAAGCATCAACACGGTAGCCGTGCGCCTCACCCATGAGGCCGGCCCCGCCACCGTCGCCCGCACTGCCCGCCGCATGGGCATCACCTCTGACCTGCGTGCTGACCTGTCACTTGCACTGGGGTCCTCAGAGGTCACGCTGGCGGAACTCACTGGTGCCTATGCACCGCTCGCCAATGGCGGTCGCGGCGTCTTCACCCACATCATCACGCGCGTCAGCATGGCCAATGAGGAAGGAGGCACGGACGTCCTCTTCGAACGCAGCGGCGATGGGCCGGGCCGTGTCGTGGCCCGCGCAAATGTGGCCCGCATGAATGCCATGCTGGGGGAAACGATTGCCACCGGCACAGGCCGCCGGGCGCAGATCGGCAGGCCCGCAGCCGGCAAGACCGGCACCAGTCAGGACAACCGTGATGCCTGGTTCATCGGCTACACGGCGGACGTCGTGGCGGGTGTATGGGTCGGCAATGACGATGGGGCTTCCATGGCCGATGTCACCGGCGGCAAGCTGCCGGCCCAGATCTGGGCCAACTTCATGACTGCCGCGCATACGGGAAAACCCGTCCGCAACTTGCCCGGCAACTGGCAGCCACCCGTCACCATCGCAGCTGTTCCCGCCGAGCCTCAATACGACCGGACCGCACCGGCATACGATCCGCGCTTTGGCCCACCGGGCTATACGCCGGAAGGCTATCAGCGCCGCACGCCTGACCCCGAGCCCGGCTTTTTCGCCCGTCTCTTTGGCGGTGGTGATGATGCGTATGACGACGGCAGCAATCGCGGCTGGGCAGACTAGGATATCGACAGTCTCTAGCTGGCTGCCGGTCCGGCCCCATACCGGTGCAGGGCTGCACCATTTTCTGTCAGCCAGGTCTTTGCGCGTTCGATATCATCAATGCGTGTTTCGACCAGCTCCCAGAATCTGGGCCCATGATTGTGCTCAATCAGGTGAGCGGCCTCGTGGGCAGCCACATAGTCCAGCGCGTAGGGTGGGGCGAAAATCAGCCGCCACGAATAATTGATGACACGGCTGGTTGAGCAAGACCCCCAGCGGCTGGCCGTATCCCGCAGGGTGATGCGCGCAGGTGCCGTGCCATAGGCCGCGGCGTGGGTCAGCGTGGCTTCTTCAAGGTCCCGCCGCGCCTCGCGCTTCAGCCAGTCTGTTACCCGGCGGCCCAGATGTTCCGGCTTGCCGGAGACCAGCAGGCGGGCGGGGCCGTTGGAACTGGCAAAAAGCGGCAGGTCAGGATCACTGTTGATGCAGGCGCCTTCAACACGTACCGGCGCCCGCGCCCGCTCGCTGGCGTCATGCACGATGAGGTGCGGTTCACCGCGCACGGGAATGACCGTGCCATCCACAAACGGAACCGGCTCGGGCATGTCGCGCAGTTGCGCCGCCACCCACGCTTCATGCTTCTGTGCAAAGGCCAGCGCCCTGGAGAAGCCGCGAATGGACGGGCTGGTGATCATTACCTCCCGGCGCACCGGGTCGACCTTGAGGATCATCCGCCGCGCCCGCTTGTTGGCCCTGAGCACAACCTGCACCTCACGGCCCTCCACCATCATGGTGGCCTGTTGGGTGCGGTCCTGCGATGTCAAAGCCTTGTTCATGCGGATGCTGTTGGTAGTGTCTTTTCGAATCGCCCCCGAGTTTAAGAGGTCTCCATGACCATGCCACGCTTTCACCTTGCTTTCCCGGTTGATGACCTGGAGAAGGCGCGCGTCTTCTATGGCGGTTTGCTGGGCTGCGCGGAAGGTCGGTCGTCGGACAGCTGGGTGGATTTCGATTTTCACGGCCACCAGATTGTCGCCCATCTGGCGCCCGGCGAGGTTAGTCAGGCTGCAACGAATGCCGTTGACGGAGACAATGTGCCGGTCCGCCATTTCGGCCTGATCCTGGCGTGGGACGCGTGGGAAGCGCTGGCCGGTCGGCTGACGGCCGCAGGAACCGATTTCATCATCGAGCCGCACACGCGTTTTGCCGGTCAGCCCGGTGAGCAGGCCACGATGTTCTTCCTCGACCCGTCTGGCAATGCGCTTGAGTTCAAGGCATTCCGGGATGAGGCAGATATTTTCGCCAGATAGGGTGGCCTAGAGAAACTGCCTGAGACGGGCGGCCATCCGGTCCGGACGCGTTTCGTGGGTGAAGTTGGCGAGGAACGTATTGTCCTCGCTCATCAGATACACCACCGAGGAGTGGTCCATCGTATAGCCGGCGCTGGAGGACGCGTCCTCCACCTTCCGGTAGTAGACCTTGTAGGCTTTGGCTGCCGCTTCAATCTGCTCAGGCGTGCCCGTCAGCCCGATGAAATTGTCGCCGAAGTGCCCCACATAGGCGGCCATCGTCTCCGGATCATCGCGCTCAGGGTCGACGGTCACGAAAATCGGCGTAAACGCGGCGGCGTCTTCACCAAGGTCTTCAAGCGCCACCGACATGACCTGCAACGCCGTCGGGCACACATCCGGGCAATAGGTGAAGCCGAAATAGATAAGCGTCTTCTGGCCGGCGAAGTCGGCGTCTGTGACCTGTTGCCCGTCCTGGTTAATCAGCTCGAACGGCCCGCCGATATTGGGAACACCGGTAACCCTGGTAGGCGCGGAAGCCGAAATGTCCGTGACTTTTGGGGAGGAGAGCCCACCCGTCAGCAGAAGCCCAAGGCCGGTAAGGGCAATGACGGATGTCGCGGCAATTGCGACAAGCAGCAATCGGTTCATGATCGGTTCAGCCTCCAATGCACACCTTGCCTGTGGTTATGTGTGCTTGACGCACGGCGACGGCGTGGCTTTAACACTTCTGCCGGCCAGGTTTCTGTCCTGCACCGACCAGACTAATACGTTCAGGACCTAGGATCATGCAGACCAAGCGTCGCACACGCGAATGTGTTTCCACAGCCACTACTTCTGCCGGTGCTCTGCCTGCATTGGCTGTCGCCTTTGTCCTTTCAGTTTATATGGTTTTTGCCCCCGCTCCGGCCAGCGCCCAGCTTGTAGCCGAGAACGATATGGTGCTTGCCATTCGATCCGGTGAAGTCGCACAGGTGGAGGAACAGTTTCTGGCGGGCCTGACTGCCAATGAGCGCAGCATCAGAGGCGTGCCTGCGCTGATTGAAGCCGTAAGGGCTGGAAAGCGAAACATTGTGGCCCTACTGCTCGATCGCGGCGCCCGCGTTAACGTTCCGGCAAAACGGGATGGTCTGACGGCCCTCGAAGAAGCAACCCGGGCCAATCGTTCGGATATCGCACAGATGCTCATCGATGCAGGGGCCGATGTGGACAAGACCGGGAGGGATGGTCAGACACCCCTGATGCTTGCTGCCAAGTTGGGCTACGCCAATATCGTTCAGCTGCTTATTGAAGCCGGTGCCTATCTCAACGACACCGATGCAACCGGACGGACGCCCCTTACACTGGCGCAAGAGCGCCGCCACAAGCTCACCGTCGACCTGCTTGTCGCCGCCGGTGCCGAGTAAGGGGCGAAGGCCAATCCTTGCCATGCGTATTCAGGTGCGTATATCGAAAGCATGGCCGCAAACCCTCCCAAAAAGCCTCAGCCTCAGATAGCAGCTGATACAGCGCCGCGACATGGTTCGGGTAGAGGACCCGGCGCCCGGCGCGCTCGAGATCAGCG
>JANQMQ010000553.1 GCA_028279995.1 Candidatus Phaeomarinibacter sp.
TGGTGCGGATGCCACCATCGCGGACATTGCCGGGTACAGCTACATCGCCCACGCGCCGGAAGGCGACGTCTCTCTGGAGCCATACCCGCATATCCGCGCCTGGCTGAAGCGCATTGAAGACCTGCCGGGTTTTGTCGCCATGAAGGCAACGCCCATCGGGCTTGCGGCCTGACAGCGATAGGCACCTGGGGCGACCGTTTTCCGGTCGCCCCGTTCGGCATTCTTGAAGGATCAGATCAGTGAACACATTCGATGCACCGGAACAGACGTCACCGTTTCACGCGGGCGAAATCGCCGTCCAGAAGAAACTCGGTGTTGATGAGCGTATGTCCGTCATCGGTGCAAAGTTCATTCGCGACTACATGCCTGAGGAACACCGGGACTTCTACGAGCAGCTGCCATTCATCGTGCTGGGAACCCAAGACCCGTCCGGACAGCCCTGGGCGACAATCCTCGCAGGCCATCCGGGTTTTGTTGCAAGCCCTGACGAGCGTCATCTCACCCTTTCGTCATACCTGCCGGCGGCAGATCCTGCCCTTATGTCGCTGTCAAAGGGCGCTGCCGTTGGTGGCCTTGGAATTGAACTGGCAACGCGCCGCCGCAATCGTTTCACCGCACGTGTTGATGCCCTCAGCAAAAGCAGTATCAGCCTGTCGATTGATCAGAGTTTTGGAAACTGCCCACAATACATCCAGACCCGCACACCGGTGGAAACGAGGGATGCAACAAGACCACACCCCGAAGTTCCAGTCCCGATCGCGGCGCTGGAAGGTAATGTCCGACGCCTTGTTGAACAGGCAGACACCTTCTTTGTGGCCTCCGCGACCCAGCCGGACGCGCCTGCGGGTCACAGCAACGGCGTGGATGTTTCGCACCGGGGCGGAGCGGCTGGTTTCGTAAAGGTCGAAAATGATCGTGTACTGACGATTCCCGACTATGCTGGCAACAACTTCTTCAACACACTAGGCAATCTGCTGGTGAACCCCAAGGCAGGCCTGCTGTTCCCCGATTTCGACACCGGCGCACTTGTGCACCTGGCCGGAACAGTCGAGATCATCTGGAGCGGCGCAGACGTCGACCAGTTTCCCGGTGCCGGCAGGGCGTGGCGCTTCAGCCTCGACCACGGGATAGTCAGACCGGATGCTTTGCCCTTGCGGTTCGAGTTCGGTGAGTTCTCTCCACGATCCGCTAAGACGGGCACTTGGCAGGATGCCTAAGGCTTGAGGCTTGCTTCGATTGTAGCAATCGTCTGGGCACGGATGAGTTTCTTGTTGGCGGCGTACGCACCATTGGGCAGCTGACCGAGCTGGGCGGCGATGCCGGTTGCCGTTTCCAGCACCTTGTCCGCTGCCACGACCTGATCAAGATAACCGACTTCAACGGCGCCTTCCGGGTCATACATCTTGGCCTGAATAATGGCTTCCGTCAGGTAACGCGGGCTGAGCCGCGCACGCGGTAGCTCAATGCCGAAGATGGGCAATGTCATGCCGTTGGTCGTTTCATTGGCCCCGATGGCGAACTCGCCTGCAGCGCCGATGCGGGTGTCGCAGCCAGCCAGAAGAAAGACACCCATGGCGATGGCGTGGCCCGTGCAGGCGCCCACGATGGGCAACTTGTTGGCATAGAGGCGCAGCGCAAATGCGCCGCCGCGATTGACCAGCGCAACAACTTCTTCCGGGCTTGCACCGTTCATCAGCTTGAGATCAAAGCCTGCGGAAAAGAGCCCCGGCTTGCCGGTCAGCACGACTGCCTTGGCGTCCGCTTCTGCCTTGTCCATGGCGCCTTCCAGCGCTTCCAGCAGAGCAGGGTTCACAGCATTTGCTTTGCCGTCGTCCATCGTAATGACGGCGACGTCGCCGTCCATGTCCAGTGTCACGCTCATCTTGTTGACTCCCCGCCTGATCTAAATCGGTAAGTTCATTTACAAAACTAATAAGGGGCCACATGGCAAAACGCCAGTGGCCCCTCAGGCAAAAGGGTCGCCCCTTATTGCAAATCAGGCTGCGCGATTACTCGGCAGCTTCGACCTTGTCCTGCGTCTTGGTATCGAAGTCGCTGGCGTCATGGCGTTCATGCAGCTGCATTTCCGGCGCGCCGAACACCCGGTTAACCATCCGGCCCCGCTGAACAGCGGGACGCTCGCCAACCAGATCCATCCACCGCTTTACGTTCTTGTACTCCTGTGTCTGCAGGAATTCCGCAGCGTCATACGCGGCATTGGCCACCACGGCGCCATACCAGGGCCAGATGGCCATGTCGGCAATGGTGTACTCATCGCCCGCCATATAGGTGTGATCGGCAAGGTGCCGGTCGAGCACATCCAGCTGACGCTTCACTTCCATCGCAAACCGGTCGATGGCGTACTCGATCTTGATCGGCGCATAGGCATAGAAATGCCCGAAGCCACCACCAAGATAGGGCGCACTGCCCATCTGCCAGAACAGCCAGGACAGGCACTCCGTCCGCGCCACATGTTCCGTCGGCAGGAACTCACCGAATTTTTCGGCGAGATAAAGCAGGATGGACCCGGACTCGAACACCCGCGTCGGCGGATTGGTGCTGTGGTCCATCAGCGCGGGAATCTTTGAGTTGGGATTGGCACCGACAAACCCGCTGCTGAACTGCGATCCATCACCGATGTTCACAAGCCACGCGTCATACTCCGCACCGCTGTGCCCCTTGGCCAGCAGCTCCTCCAGCATCACGGTGACCTTCACGCCATTCGGTGTGCCTAGGGAATAAAGCTGCATCGGATGCTTGCCGACCTGCAATTCCTTGTCGTGGGTCGGCCCGGCAATCGGGCGGTTGATGTTGGCGAACCGGCCGCCGCTTTCCTTATCCCATTTCCAGACCTTTGGCGGGACATATTCATTGCTATCGCTCATGGCGCACTCCCTGATGTGCTGATTGTCATGTGTATGGCGTCTGATGTTGCGGCCATGTGATCACGCCTTGGCGCAATCGTCGAGCCGACTTTCACCCCCAAAGTGAGTCCACACGGAGCAAGTTTCAACACCAGGCCTCTTCACATCGCCAGGCGCGGGCCACGGCCAAACTTGACATTCATGGATCAAATGAGACATTAGTGTCTCATGATCAATCCGAAACGGCTACCTGCAAGGCAGGCCCTCATTGAAGCGGCGTTCGATGTTCTAAGTGGCAATCCCGGCGCCTCCCTTGCTGAGATCGCACTCGCAGCCGGCGTCGGCCGGGCCACATTGCACCGCCAGTTCGCCAGCCGGGACGAACTGCTGCGCGCTCTTGCGCACATCGCAATTGAAGAGATGGACGCTGCTACCGACACCGCCTGCGCCGGCGTTGAAAGCCATGGCGACGCACTTCGCCTGTGCTTCGACGCGCTGATCCCGCTGGGCAACCGTCATGATTTCATCGCCCGCGCCTCTTTCGACCAGGACGACACCCTTGCCGCTGTGTATGAGCGGATGACGGCCGAAACCGCCGAGATGGTCGACGGTGCCAAACGCGAGGGCATCTTTGCGCCTGACGTACCGGCCAGCTGGATCATACAAGCCTATGATCATCTTCTTTATGCGGCATGGCAGAGCGTCCGCAGCGGTGACGCCACGCCAACTCAGGCAGCCGGGCTTGCCTGGCGGACACTGACCCGGGGTCTGGAGTCCTCCCGCTGATGACACATGAAACTCTGGGAGAGATCGGCACATCCATCGACGAAACCTTCTTCGTGATCGGCGGAGCAATCCTGCTGATCGAAATCACGAAGGGTCTGTTCACCCGTTCGATGACCGGCCGCAGCTTTCTCGACATGCTGGCCAACATCTCGACGCAGATCCCGTTTCTGCTCGTTGAAATCGTTCTGCTGGTAACGGCGTACACAGCCTATGAAGTTATAAGCGAAACCTATGTAAGCTGGGTGTTCCCGCTCACGGTTCCGGTCATCCTGCTCGGCGTCCTGGTCTGTGACGTGACCTACTACTGGGAGCACCGCATCGCCCATGAAGTGAGGCTGCTATGGACGCAGCACGCCGTCCACCACTCATCGCGCCACATGAACATCACGACCGGCGTACGCTTCGGCCCGGCGGAAGGAGTCTGGAGCGCTATCTGTCATTTCCCGCTTATCCTTGTCGGCTTCCCGCCGGAAGTCGTGTTCTTCGGCTTGCTGACGGTTCAGGCCTATCAGACATGGATTCACACAGAACTTGTCGGCCAACTGGGACCCATCGAGGGCATCCTCAACACACCCGCCAACCACCGTGTCCACCATGGATGCGACGCCAAATACATCGACAAGAACTATGGCGGCATCTTCATTATCTGGGACCGGCTGTTTGGCACCTATCAGCGCGAAGAGGAAACACCACGCTACGGGCTGGTCCGCAACTTCGACAGCGTCAATCCACTGCGGGTCTGGTTCTCCGAGCTACCAGGATTGTTCCGTGATCTGAGGAAGTCGAAGTCACTCGGCGATGTGTGGAGGTGCCTGATGGCTCCTCCCGGCACCTATGCCGCATCCGCATCAAGGCCCTCGTCCAAACAGGGTGACACCGGCAAGGTTGCGGCAGACAGCTAGTCTTTTGCCATTCCGCCCCATAAGCTCCCGGCAACAAAAACCTGAGTTGGGGGAACACACATGCTCTGGATAGCCCGCATAACCGTCGGTCTTGGCTTCCTGTTTTCATTGCTGATGGGAGTACAGACCTTCTTCATGCCGGAGGTGTCAGCGGTGACACTTGGGCTGGGAACGGACCTCCCGGCCCTGGGCTTCAACACCTTCAGGGCAGACATTGGCGCCTTCTTCCTGACCGCTGCGGTGTTCGCCGGTCTTGGCCTGTTTGCTGGGCGGCCCGGTGCGATCTACGGCGCCGCCCTGCTCTACGGCCTCGCCCTCACCGGCCGCATCATCGGCGTGGTGATGGCCGGGGCCCCGGAAGGCATCGCAACTCCCATCATCGTTGAAGCCGTGTTGGTGCTGTTCTTCGTGTTCGGAGCGCGAACGCTCAGCCGCTGATGCGTCCCGTAAATCCAAAGGCTCAAGATTGACCTCGAGATAAAACTAATGACATAATGAATGTCATTAGTATTTGGGGATGTATCCACTTGAGCAATTTGAAGTCTGTTACCGCGTCACTGACGCTGTGCGCCTTCGCGGCTGCTGGTCTGGTTGCCTCCACGTCTGGCAGTCAGGCGCAACCAGCCGCGAAACCGAACATCGTTCTCATCCTCGTGGACGACGCTGCCCTTATGGATTTCGGCGCGTTCGGTAGCGA
>JANQMQ010000560.1 GCA_028279995.1 Candidatus Phaeomarinibacter sp.
ATGCATCTCAGCGACGAGGGCAGGGCGACAATGGCGAATGAAGCGGCGCAGGCGCTGGCCTATCTCACAGATGGCCAACCGTCCGCCGACGCCGTGCGACTTGGTATCTACACATGCCTGGAGACGCTTGATGCAAAGCGTGCCCGGCGCGATGAACCTAATGCACCGACCAGGCCGGAACTTGCGGCAACACGTGTGCGTATCAAACTGGAAGGCGACAGGCCGGTCAGGGCTGGGTCTTAGCCGTTCCGCACCAGTCCACCTGTTTGCCTTCCCATGGATCTGCCACAAGGCCTCGAAGAGATGCAACCCTATGTACCTGTATAGTTGCTCTGGGGGCCTCATAGTGCAAAATGAGGGCTCCATTCAACTAAGGCTGGCCTATCCTAGGCTCGCTGTCTAAGCGGTTAAGTGCATGGCTGCATTGCTCCACATTCTGAACACATACTGTTTAGGTTAATGGCAGAATTTTGCCGTTTTCGGGGAGTTTTCGGGGGTGCGTCTTGTCATAGGAGCTACAAGTGTTACTTGTGGTGCAACGGATGAAACTTGACAACCTGGGGGCGGTCAGCTTTTCCTCAGCCTGTGCATGCCCAGCGGCGGAATCGGGGGATGAATGGTCGCCTTTACCGGAGCTTAATCAATGTTCACCAGTCTCTGATATTGCAAAATCAGAGAGAAATCCTGTCCGCCCGCCTCCTCACATGGGCCGGACTACTGACCGTGACAACCAAGGAGGGTTACATGGCAAATATAGTATCTCTGGAAGGATGGGGCGGCCTAAGCTGACCACCAACTTTCTAACGGCTAAATCAACACAGAAAATGGGTTTCTGATCATGATGGATTGGGAACCCATTTTTCTTTTTGTCGGTACCGTAGTCGCGGTCTGGGGTGTCATAAGCCAAAGGCAGATCGCCCGCCGCCGGGCGACACTCGACCTTCTTGCGGCAGCGGAAGCGGACGAAGATATAATCGAAGCCCGCAACAAATTTATCGACCTAGCAAACCAAGATGGCGGCTTGGCGATTTGGGCAGAAAAGTCACGTGAGGCTGAAGAGAACACCCAAAAAATCAAATTGGTTCTGAACGAATTCGAATTGATCTCGATAGGGGTACAGCGCGGGATTCTGGACTTTGAACTTTACAGCCGTTGGAACAAGTCAACCGTGCTGAAGTATTGGGAACGAGCAGAGCCCTTCATTGTGCATCTGCGGACTAGGACCAAGAACCCAGCCTACTATCATGAGTTTCAGCAGATGGCGGGGTGGCTAGAAGCAAACAAGATGCCAAGGCGTGGTCGGCTCTGGGCTTTGTTTTTCTAATTGCACCAGTCTATCTGTCGCCCCTCACACGGGTGAGCGTAAATCAGCACATCTGCTACATCTGTATCCTTTGCTTTGATAACAGCCAGGGCGCGCCCATAGCGGTTTTCCCCGTCCCGTTGGATGACAAGGCCATCGGCCAACAGTCTTCCAGACGCTCCTTTGCCAGCTTCGCCAACGTCTGCTCAGCAATGCACTCTGCTTGATGACCTTTCTCCGGAGTGTCGATGCCAGAGATACGGATTTTCTCCTCGCCTATGTAGATGGTGTCGCCGTCGATGACGCGGGTTCGATTACAATCTGGAGCGCGAATACCAGCACACTCTGGTGCGTCACAACCATGGTGAATATGGCCGTGGCGAGGTCCATACCAACACGGTTGAGGGCTTCTACAGCATCTTCAAGCGCGGCATGAAGGGCGTGTATCAGCATTGCTCAGAGAAGCATTTGCATAGGTATTTGGCCGAATTTGACTTCCGCTACAGCAATCGGGCCGCTGTTGGTTTTGGTGATGGTCCGCGTACAGACGAAGCGTTGAAGGGCATCGTGGGCAAGAGGCTGACTTATGGGGGGCCTGCGAGGTATTAAGCGCGTACTTGACGGTGAATCAAAGGATTCATAGATTCTAAAGGGGATAGTTGATGACTCGGGCGAAATCTCGTGCTCGGCGAACTGGCTCTGGGAGCCTTTCCCCGGTTTCTTCTAGTAGTGGTGCTGTGTCCCGTGTCTCCAGAGGTCGTATTCGTATGAAATACGGTCTTTTATGAGATCGTAAGAGCGCGTGTCGCTCTGTTCCCACTTCCTTTGGATAGCCCAGGTGCAATAGTCTGCCACCTGTAGACATGGGTCTGTCGCAGCGGGGTGAAAGGACGTGTGCCAGTCGCTACGACTAATTGTCTGGTTCACTACGTCATTCACGCTTGATGTAAAGGCACCCTGCTTTTTCTTGGAGTGTTCCACTGAAGCGGCTGTGACCAGCAACTCGTCATAGGGCTTGATTACCGGCTTCATCCCGTGGAGAAAATGATAGTACCAGCCATACTTGTAGAACCGGTCCTTCGTTGTTCTTACTTGGGGCTGGGCCTTGGACTTTTCCATTATTGTAGCCTGCACGGAAAACTCGTGCTTGCAGATCAAGTCGAATACTTCATCGCGAACCTGCTGCTTATCGGGCGCGGCGTGAAAGCCATCGCCAAGGGGTAGTTTTCGCCACAACATGTCACGCCTCAAATCAGTTAAGGCGTGACCAATTTCGCAGGACTGCAGGGCAACCGTGCAAACGATGAAGTATTTTGAGGCATTGCCTTTTCGATGAAAGCCAAAACAGCCTGCCTCATCGGCGAAAACATAGAGACGTGACATGACAAAAGAGCGTTTAAAAGGTGAGAGTCAGAGACAAAAGTTTGAGCGAGCTGCGCGAGAGACTGGTGCAGAGCAATCAGAAGACGCCTTTGACCGTCAGCTTAAACGAGTAGCGAAGCCCCAACCCAAGAAGGAGAAGCCCGGTAAATAGCCGGGCTTTTTGTTGCCGATGGTCCAAGATCGCGAAGTCCAGCTTGCAACGCTGAAGGCTGTTGCTGCGTTGGCGGAACAAATGACCGGCAAGCGCATGATTATCTCGGTCCACACAGATGATGGGCAAACTCTGAACGTCTACGGAAGCGGCGTTCGGTGGGAGCCAGCTATTTTAGAGGCGGTTGAAGACCACCCTGTATGTCGGTAGGGATTCCCATCCACATGTCAGTCATCCGGCTTTTGGTTTCGTGCCATTCGCGCAAGGCGTCCTGTATCTGATCGGCAGACGGCCAATCATGAGCGTTCATGCTCTTGTGCCTAGGGTTTAAGCCGACTTCCATCGGCATCGCTCCAGAGTTGGAAAACATGAAGTTGCCCCTTTCGCGCGCAAGCGCGCTCGCGACGGCCTGCGCTTTTCCGGCAAGGTCATCTACTTTTTTGGAGGCAGTTGCAAAAGCAGCCCGCGCCTCGAGGTAGTCGTTCACAATATCGCCCACGGTGCGTCTCCCTTATTGAACACTGACCCTAACCAGTGCTCAACCATATGGGGAGTCGGATAGTAGTTTGCCACATATAACACCCCCCAGAACCAGCTTCGGTGCGTGGATCACAGGTGAATCATGAAGACCGACTCGGCAAGCAGACTGTGCCGACTTTTGTGCGGCACGCGTCTCGCTTTGTTCTCCCGATTCCAGCATTTCGATGGCCGTAACACCAAGTAATCTTTGATGTTTCGGCTATTTTGGTACGCCGTCGATGCGGAATCATAATCCGCGTGTCGGGAGTTCAAGTCTCTCCTCCGCTACCACTCATCCCCCCCAAAATAGAAACTGACGCCGGGTCCTCTGTCAGGCCGGATAGAAGGCCTTGGACCTGCACATTCATGCGCGCACCTGGTGTCATGCTGGCGTCGACGGTCACAGACCCCACTAGCAGCCGCAGCGCGTCTCTGGACTCTTGGTCGACGTCTTCACCGGTGACGTGGTTCCGCAGCTCGGCAATGACGTGAAGGTAGCGATCGACCGTTGCCGGGTGGATCTGCACCACATTGCTTTCATCCTCACGGTCCAGGGCCTCGAGTCGCGCGGTTACTTCGGCCAACTCGCCTTCATTGGATTCCAGACGCTCGCGGATGGCTGAGATATCCACAGATCCGGTCGCCAGGGCGTCCACCATGCGTTCATTCTGACTGGCAAGGCTTGTGCGCCTGCGTTCCAGTGCTCGGCGCTCACGCCTAGTGTCTGCGGACATGCGTTGCATCTCAGCGTGGTACTCGGACACGAAGGCCTCAATTACTTGCGGCTCCTGAAGCGTTTCCAGGAGCCCGCCCAGCACCGTTCTTTCAATGTCATTTAGAATGTAGCTTGTCCGCTGATTGCAACGGCCACCCTCGCGCGACTGTGTGCATTGAACACGCACAACACCCTTGCGGCGGTCCTTGACGGACATGCCGCCGCCGCAGTGGCCACATTTGAGCAGGCCACTCAGCAGATGCTTAGGTCGATGATGGTAGGGATTGCTCAACTTGCTGGACTCGGTCAGCCGCGTTTGAACAGCGTCATAAACCTCCTGGTCAACAATCCGCAGGTGAGGGGCTTCATGCTCAACATGTTCCGATGCGTCGCGGGGACGTGAGAGACGTTGCCCACTGGCCGGATCTGAGATCATGCGGTTCTTGTTCCAGACAATGCGGCCAGCGTAGAGCTGGTTACGCAGGATCCCCGCACCGCGCTTCTTGTTGCCCCGAATGGTGGACGCCAGCCACGTCTTGCCGCGTGGCGCCGGAACGCCCTCCGCATTCAGTTCGCCGGCGATGACCTTGGGTGTCCTGCCAGAGGCATAGGACTCAAAAATCCGCCTAACGATCGCGGCTTCTTCTTCGACAATGCGCTGAACGCCGGGCGCGCCCGGTGTGGGCCGATATCCATAGGCCTGCCCGCCGCCAGATCTGCCGTCCAGCACGACGCCTGTCTGACCGCGATGAACTTTCTCAGCCAGATCCTTCAGATAGAGCGCGCCGACCAAGCCGCGCACGCCAATCTGAATGTGGTCAGCCCGGCCTTCATGCACGGTGCGGATCTCTACACCGTGGAACTTCAGTTGCTTGTAGATGTGCGCCAGGTCTTCCTGGTCACGGGACAGGCGATCCAGTGACTCGACGATCACCACGTTGAAGCTGTTGCCTTTCGCGGCACGCAACAGGCCTTGAATACCCAGGCGTCGTTGCATGGAACCACCGGACTTGGCCCTGTCCTCAAACAGCGCTGCGACGGTCATTCCCTCTGACCGTGCAAAGTCTCTGCACAGTCGGTTCTGGTCATCGATCGAGGATTCTTTCTGAAGCTCGCTCGAAAACCGGGCATAGATTGCCGCGCGCATGGTGCCTGCCGTCCTAGTTGCCTTGTCGATACCGCTCATAGTCCACACGGGCTACCTTGCGCGCAAGAGCACGGGCAAGTGCCTTGGCAGCTTCGATCTCTTCCGGCCGGCGGGGTCGGCGCTGCGATGGCTGCGGTTGTATGGTCGATTTGCCCGCCATCATTCGCCCTCAAAACACCAGCATTTGCACGTCCAGTCATCGCCCTTGTCTAGGATCTCCGCGAGCTGTGAGCGGACACTCTTGATGCCCTGGAACTTGCGGGTCCGAGAGGACTTGAGATGGCGCTTCAGATCCGTAAGCGCCGGTATCTGTTGCTTGCGATTGTTGGCAAGCTGCACGAAGTGGTTGAGGTTCACAGCGATCACACCAGGGGTGCGGCTGTGGTTGAGCATTTCCCGCCCCTCTGGCCCCTCGTTCAGGTATTCGAAGGTTTCCCAGAACTCACGGACAACCGGGTGATCGGCAGATATTGCGGCTTGCCGCTGAACGGCCAGTTCGCACATCTGACTGTATATGGCGGCGTGCTGGTGTTCCGTGATGCCAATCAACGGTGCCAGCGCATCAACTGCCGCCATGATAACTGCATGGTTCTTCGCCAGGCGCACGCTGCTCAAACCGTCCAGCCGTGCAAAATCATCCTGATAGTGTTTAGAGCGCTCCAGGATTGTAGCGACGGCCTTCTTCTCGCCGGCGCAGGCCTTCCGTAGGAAAGCGCTCACCATGCCAGTTGGCATTGCCTCAAGGGCTTCGGCGGCGAGCTTCGTTTGTGGCGTATGGCCGGACGTATCAAAAGACAAATGCACGATGCGCTGAAGCATGGCTTCACTTGCATCAACGTCCGCATTCTGACTTATAACCAGAGACCCGCGAAACGGTGGTTCACGTGTGTCATTGCCGTTGTTCTTGACGCCGGTGGCACGGCTGGCGCGCCCATTGTAGGCGGTCTTTAACTCGTCCCAATCAAACTTCTTACTGTGCGCAGTATCTTCACCGCGATCACCTTCAATCATGACAACAGGAAGGTTGGCTACTTGTGACATGATACGAGCACGTGCCGCCGGCGTGGACTTGGACGGATCAAACCCTTCGTAGTCCGAACGTCCGGCCAGCCTCCATAGGAACTCTATCAGCGTGGACTTACCCGCCCCTGGCGCACCAACGATTTCGAGGAAAGGGAAGCTCTTTTGCGCGGCCCGGATCTGCTCTGCAAACAAGCTCGCAAACCAAAATGCAACGGCGATCATTCCCTTCTCGCCGAAGCACTCCCAAATGTAGCTCGGCCATTTGTTGTTGTATTCCTGTTCGTCACCAATATGGAGGTGTACGGACTGGTTCAGGCTCTTGATTGATAAGCGGTCAAGTTCATAAAAATCCTCGTCATTCAGCTCAACGGTAACGCCCTGCCGGATAGCGAGGTCGTTAAACACATAGGCTTGGTGTTCGGCGCTGTACCCAATGAAGTCCACTGTCTCCACGGTCTTGATGCCGTGCAGCTTGTCCTTGAGGAATTGATCAAGCTGTTCCTTCGTGCCTGTGTAGATCGATCCGGCGGCGATACCGAGCAAGCGCTTCTTGAACTCGGTCGGTGCTGATAATTGCGCGCCAGTGAAGGTGTTCTTCACCGGACGGGCACCATGCGGGAACCGAATGCGTGTGTAGTACCAGCTCTCATCAGTGAGATGATTGACTTGGAAGTACAGGAATTCCGGATAGCAATTTGCGATCTCGCTCAGGGTGCCGGCCTGCTTGGCGGCTTCGTCTATCAACTGCCGCTCATCTAGCCCGGCTGCATGCTCCGACTCTTTGAGGGCTTCATGGGCCTTGTTCCACTTCGCCAGGTCCAGGTCAAAATGGTAAAGACGGTCTCTGAATTCGAAGTTGAACCAGGTCCGCCCAGTATGGTGATAGCGGATCAGCGCCTTATCTAGTGGTGTCTTCGCTAGATGCAGTTCGCCGCGAAACAAGTAGTTCTTGAGATTGTCCGGCTCTAGTTCGCCGTCTTTGAAGGCATCGTTGAAGTCGCGCTTCTGACCATTCTTGCCAGGAACGAAGGCCGCAACCACCTGTTCAAATCCTGCGTCCTGCATGCGTTTCACATGCTTGGTGGCCGCGCGGCGTCCGGCCCGATCGTCGTCCAGCGCCCAAACCCATGTCACCGATTTGTCGGCATGGTCCGAAAGCCGGATCTCCGGATAGTTGCCTGCGGAGAGTGTGGCGACGGCTTTTACACCAGCGCAATGCAGGCTGGCCGCGTCTATGCAGGCTTCGACCAACCAGACGGTATCTCCGTCATTGATCTCCACGCCTGGTGGTTGCCACCAAAGCCCTTTGTGCTTGCCGCCGAAGTTCTGCTTGCGGACTGTCCGCCTGCCAATTTCTTCAATCGCAATGGGCTCAACAAAGCGCTCCATGAAGATGTCGTTAGCGCGGTCAATATCGAAGCGGACGGTGGCGGTTCCGGTGCGGCCAGTGGCGGAGGGGTTGTAGTAGGCCTCCTGGCGGTAAGCACCGCGTAGCTTCTCAACTGGCAGGCCGCGCGCGTAGGTCATGTAAGCGTCAGCGGTCGCGTTGGGGTCTTCCTGCGACTTCGGAAAGCGCTTGTTGAAGCCTTCAAACAGATCTTTGTAGAGATCCTTCACCGAGAACTCGGCCCCGCACCGGTTCAGACGCCCACACCGGGCAGTCCATGGCTTCTCTTTGGATACGTACATCTCGGGCTTGCCGCATGACGGGCACTTGCCCTGGCGTAGATAGTCACCGGCATCCTTCATTCTGTAGTCGGACTTCAGCCGCTTCAGGATTTCGTTTTGTAGTTCTTGGTTGCGCACGGGTTTTCCGGTCTAGGTGGACTAGTCGACGTAGGGAAGGCGCACGTCGACTGAGCGCTTGGTCGCAACAGGACTGTTGCCAATGCGCCCGGCCTGGGTGATCTGGACAAAGACGATTTCGGTATCTGGATTTTTGGGCGACGGCTTGCGCTGCTCTTCTGCCAACCCATCCCTGGTTAAAGCTTCAATGATGCGGGTAGGAATGAGCGTCTTGGCGCGCCTGCAGGTGAAGCCCTTCCAGTAGGTGACGACGTATCCGCCCTTGAGCTGGTCGAAACACGCGGTTGCCTGATGCATCCGCAGTAGCTCAAGAGCGCGTTGGCGGGAGGCGGGCATTAGGCCGATACCTCCGGATCAAACTTGCCGACTTCATTGCCCCATGCTGACCAGCCGGGGCGGGTCTCGCGGGCGAACAGTTCGACGTAGGGACCGTTAAATAGCGTCTCTATGCGGTCGTACTGTTCCGGCGGTTTCCGGCTGTGGTCGCGGCGCGGGCTGCGGATGCAGTCATGGGGGGACCACTGGATGAAGTCCCGCACGCTGCGGACGCCTTCCGGATCATGGCCATCGTCCAGTAGGCCGGCTTCCCATCCTTTGCGGAGTTGTGGGTTGCCGCGTGTTGCGAGAAGGCACGGTTCCAGGTTCTTGCGCGTGCCATAGCCGCCGCCGAACGCATACTTTCGGGTTTGTGGATTGTACTTGATCCACTCCCAAGCAAGGCCAGAGAAGGTGAACCCCCAAGCCTTCACTACACGCATCCAGCATGGCATGAGGGGCCACGTCGCCCACATGAATAAAGCGCAGTCCTTTCCTGCCAGCATGTTTACTGGCAGTGCGCAGATCTCTGGTACGCCCATCGTGATGTAGTGGCGACTAGCTCCCTTTCCTGTGCCTCGCGCGGACCAGCTCTCATAGGTCCAGGGCGGGTCTGCCAGGATGACTGAGAAGCCACCGGCGGGGCGTAGTGCTGCAAAGGCCTGCACATCTTTTGGGTTGGGGGTTTGCATCGGGCAGCCGCCTTACGCTTGGTTGCGCACGATGGCTTCAATTTCGCGGACGGATACCGCGACACGCTGGCCGTCTACGATCGCAAAAACACAGGTGCTTGTGCTGCGGTCGATATCAATGCGGGTGTCGGAGTCTTTGGCCTCGTGGTCGGCCACCACCATCGCCGCAATCGTGTCAGCCCGGTCCAGGGTGATGCTTTTGTCTCGAATGAGCGCGCGCTTCACCAGCTCAAATTGCACCTGGCGATTGTCGCAGCCGCGCTTGAGATGCCGGTTGAGGGTGACACGGGCGAAGTCGTGAAGGTTCTCGGCGGCATAGCTCGTGGGGTGCATGGTCAGCTCCTTTGGTTAGGCGCGTTTCTTCGGCTCGTTCAGGGAGAGAGCGAGTTGCTTGACGTTGATGTGTTCGGATAGCGGGATGTGCACGGTCGGATCAGGGATGGCGGACGGCACCAGAATGCGGACGGGTTCGACTGACGCCACGAACGTGCAGCCGCACTTCTCATTGAGGCATTGGCACGTGATTTCCCGATAGGCGCGCGAGTACTCGCGGGTCTTGCGGATGCGGGTTATGTGTCCGCAGTGCGGGCACGGGATCCGCTTGATTGTCGGTTTGTCGCTTACACGCATTGCCTTGCTCCGTATCCGGACGAAGGAAATGGATGTTGGCCTTTGCTTAGGCGGCTAATGGCTGCCTTCGGTTTGCCGCAGCGATAGGCCGCGCCGACAACCTGGTCGGCATACTTTTGGGGGAGGGGGTCAGGCCACTGCGACACATGCTGACGCGTGTAACCCAGCGTTTCCGCGAGGGCCGATTGGGTGCCAAACAGGGCGACTGCATGCTCTTTCAACATGATTACGCCGGTAACCATGATTTACGAACTAGTCAATCAAATTGACCGGAAAGTTAAGTATACTTGACGAATGTTTTCAGAACGCTTGAAAGAAGCGCGGGTGCGCGCGGGGCTCAGCCAGGCCGAATTGGCAAGAGAAGTTGGCGGTATTTCGCGGGCTGCGGTAAGTGCTCTTGAGGCCGGAACGTCAAAAGGGCCGCGTCCTGAAAACCTTGCAGCGATGGCAATGGTTTTAGGGGTCGATATCTACTGGTTGGCCACTGGAAAGGCCCAATCTGTGCAGAATTCCGAATCACCAAGTGATTCGACAGGGCCAAATCCGGGTGCGGATGTTCTGATGCTGGCGGAGCTGATCGAGCTGTTTCAGTCGGTCGATGGGTACAAGGACAGGCGGCGTTTTCTGGACTCGGTGCGCGCGCTCATAGAGCAGCCGACCGGACAAGAAGCAGGACAACAAGCCTAGGATTGGTGTCAACCATTGTTGGCGCTCCACGGGTGTAGGGGGGGCTATGGCCATCACAATTGCGACGTGGACGATCTCTGTACTCCTGGTGCTTTTCGCCATCGCCCAGATCACCGTTGGCCAATACTTTGGCGTATTGGTGCTGGTGGCGGCGGCGGTGCTGATCAGCCCCCCAGGCACCAAGCGGTTTCTGCCGGGTCTGGCCAACGACACCAAGGCGCGCACGCTTATGGCGTGGGCCGGCATCGCACTGCTGGTAGTTTTCTATCTGGCAGGCCCAAGAGGTACAGCGCCTGCGGAAGACAATGAGCGGCTGACACTGGATGAGTTGGCAGGTGAGCCTGAAGGGGCTGCCGCCCATGAGGGTGGTGAGCCTGCGTCCCCTGAGGCGGCATCCAAACCAGCGGAATCGTATGATGCCGACTTTCCGCAGCGTACACGCGAGCGGGCAAAGGCACTCTGGGAGGAGCTAAAGGCTGCGCGGTACGATCCACAATTCCACCAGTTTGGATATGGCCGTGGTGGTCCCTTCGGTGATTGGGAGATCCGTCGCAAGGCACTCGATAGTGAGTGGGTTGAGTATGTGCGTACTGTGCCGCGTGCCGGGTACAAGGACGCGGTGCTCGGCTCTGCCATTTACTGGATGTTTTCAGTGGGCCAAGACTGGTACCGCACCGCTGGACAGGGTGACGATGACACGGCGGCACTGGCCGGGGTCATTGAGTTTGAGTTGAGCCGTAATCCTTAGCTCGTGTCTTTAGCTGCGCAGCGGTCGTGAAGCCGCTACCATTCAGCGTATGTGTGACCGTTTCGCGGATCCAGGCTGTCCGTTCAGTTCTTCGACGCTCGAAAAACGTTTGTGACAGCAATACTTATCATACCAATAGCCATGGTTCCCATCAAACCCATGAACCATTGGCTTAGACCGTACAGTCGATCAATCTCTTGTCGTGTGGCAGCTAAGTCTTCGGTTGCGTTTTGCTTGTAAGCATCAACATCGCGACGGAGTATCGGTATGGACATGGCGCGTTCGGGATTTGCCGTAATGGCAGTTTCGATTGTCGTCAAAATCTCTAGATCTTCCCTAATGGAAGACATCTGATTGTCAATCTTCTCGAATTTTAGTGCGGAAGCGGCTTCATCTGGAATTTCTGAGAGGTGATTGAGAGAGCTTTCGATCTCTTCAAGTTTCAATTTTACCGAGACAAGTTCACCTTCAATTTGGGCGACACTACGCTCGAGCAAAAATTGGTCGGATGGGTAGCTTTCATTAAAGCGACTTAACTCGACATTGGATATGTACACCCCGGTTGCTGCGAAAGTTAATGCTGTGGATCCAGCGGCAAGAGCCAATAGCGAGAAACCTCCTTCTTTGATTCCATGCAGCAAAATGCTCCCTAAACTAGGCTCAGATTCAGTAGCGTTCCCGGCTATTTGCTTTTTTTCTGTCTCTTCGTTTGGCATCTCTAGCCCCCAATATAAAAAATCTTGCTTCATATAGAGCGTATCACGAACAAACATCGCTGCTAAACCAGATTGAATAGGCAAGTCGCATTCACAATCTTACGCTTGTTTGCAGGTGATGAATGAAGGCCGACTTTGTCTGATCACCTATATTGTCCATCCGATGCTCAATCGGAGCCTTTCATTTGAGCATATGATGGAGAAGCTTAGTATGAATGATCAGCACGGCACACTGTTGCCCGAGAGTCCGGAGTCTAATCCGCCACGCGCGGTTCAAGCTGCGCCGCGGTCGTGAAACCGCTGGCATTCAGCGTGTGCGTTACCGTTCCGCAGATCCACGCAATGGCGTCAATTTCCGGCCGCCATCCAGATAGGGTCACCGGCGTTTCCGCCATCAGCCCTGCGCGCCCGATCGCCAGGTTGATAGACATGGTGTCACGTGCCCGTTGAATGCGCGCCCATTCACTCTCCGCTTCCGCCTGGGCTGTTGCAGCGTTCTTGAACGTGGTGGCCAGCGTCTTCAGCTTCTCAGGCGTCGCCCCGCCGCCAGCGGTCACTGTCCTGCGAACGGCGTTGGCCACGTCATGCCACTGTGCCTTGACGCCTGAATAGTCCGTGGAACCCTGCTTGCGGCTGAAGGTGTGCCGGTCCCCGTCGCCACGGGTGAGGGTCACGGGGTCAAGCGGTGTCCCGCCGGCGCTTTGTCCGGATCCGGCCTTTGCGAACAACAGGCGTCCGGCCTTGATGGTGGCGATTGCATCAAACTGCCGTCCAAGCCGTGTGAGCAGGTGCCCGTCGCTTTCGCTTGCCTGGTCAATGTGGCCGGGGTTCTGCCAGGCCAACGCTTCGGCCACCACCAGCTCAAGGCTGTGGTCCCCGGCGATCGTTCGCAAGATCTCGCCAAGTGGCATGCCGGCAAAGCTGCGGCGCTTTTGTTCGTTCAGCGATGAATGAAAGTCAGCGCTTCGCGCGTGGATGCTCAGTTGATCAGGCGGGCCGGTGTCTGTCATTTCGTCCACAACAAAGCTGCCCTTGTCGACCAAGCCGGTTTCCTTGAAGCCCAGATGCACCGTCACCGCTGCGCCCATGCCAGGAAGCGCAAGCAGGCCATCGGTGTTGCTCAATACGAGCTTCAGCTCATCTGCTTCAAAGGCGCGCTTGTCGGTCAGGGTGAGGTTTACCAGGCGCGGGTTGATCTGCGGCGTAATGTCGGTTCCCGCGACGGTGATGGCGAAGTCAGGGGTCATGC
>JANQMQ010000207.1 GCA_028279995.1 Candidatus Phaeomarinibacter sp.
TGAGGGCATGCCCCATATGCAGGGAACCCGTCACATTGGGAGGTGGAATGACGATAGAATATGGCGTTGCACCAGCCGCCACGCGCTCCGGATCGCCTCCCTTGAAGGCGCCGGTCTGTTCCCACTCGGCGTAGATGCGCGGTTCAACCGTCTGGGGCTGGAAAGTCTTCTCAAGCATGGTGTGTCTTGACCTTGCCCGCACCTGTTACAGGGACCTGTTCACAGGGGGGTCGTAAATGAAAAAGCCGGTTCCGCTGCAAAGCCCGTATTGGCATTACAAGGGAACCGGCTGGTTTTAACGCAAAGAGCCCCAATGACAACAAGGAGCCCGAAAACTACGTGATTACCGCCGGCGACGGCGGCCTACGCGCTCCACTTCTTCTGCTACCGCAGCTTCGACAATGGCGGGAAGGTTGTCATCCAACCATTCCTTCATCATCGGGCGCAGGAGATCCTGAACGAGGCCTTCAAGTGTGCCTGATTCACCTTCACCTGAAACGCGCATATCTGCGGAGAGACGGTCAAAAGCTGCCGTGGCTGCCGCCGTGGCTGCCGGCGACATCAGGCTGCCCGGCTCCGGCACGGGTTCCGTATTGGCAACCGGCACCGGTTCCGGCGCCACGACCGGGGCGGGCTCCGGCTCGGGGGCCGGTTCCGGCGTACGATCAATGGCCATCAGGTCACTGTCTTCCCCGGTGTCGAACGGGTCGTCATCAGTAGGCCTTGCAGAGGAAACTGGCTCGGGTTCCGGTGCGGGCTCAGGTTCCGGCTCAGGCTCAGGCTCCGGTTCGGGCTCAGGTGCTGCCGCTACTTCAGGCTCAGGCGCAGGTTCCGGCTCCGCCTCGGCAATATCAGTCAGCTCAAGGACGTCCTCATCCGCCCCATCGTCGTCTTCAACCATGAGGTCTTCGATCGGCGTGGCTTCCTCTTCGATGGCTGCCATCGGTTCCTCGGCAGGTGCGTCCGGGGCGCTTTCGGAAGGAGCGGCATCTACCGGCGCGTCATCGCTGCTCGCGGTCGCGCCTTCTGCGCCCTCCTCTTCTCCATCCTCGGAAATGATCCGACGGATGGAGGCGAGGATCTCTTCCATAGACGGTTCTTGCTGCGTGCCTTGTTCGCTCATCGTTTCACTCACCGCATCCCGCGCGCCGCGCGCTCAAACTGATTGGGGGCTGGTACTGGACAACGCGCCACCCCCCTCATGTGCACTATCGGGTTAAACCTATCTCAGCCGAATGGCCAATTAAAGGCAGCCCCCGACTAAATGACTGTCGTTTCCGCTCCAGTTTCGGCCACAAACAGTTAACCCAAGCCTATTGGCGGCGGGAAAACATCAGCTGCCCGGATACGCCCGGCGCTGAGGGTATCGATGGCTAGAGCTGAGACGCTGCATCGGTGCCTGATTCGGGCGCGATCTCATCGGGCTCATCCGTCACGCCGTAGCCGAACCATTGACCGCTAACGTCGTCATAATTGGCTTCAGGTGCGTATATCTCGACCGGAAGTGCCAGATACGCCGCATTGAGCCGTCCGACTGCTGACAGAAGCTGATAGGCAGCCACATAGGCGTTGCGCTCGGACGTCACGAGAGCAACCCGGGAATCCAGCAGTTCCTGCTCCGCGTCGAGCACATCAAGCGTGGTGCGCGACCCGACCTGGGCTTCCTGCTGAACACCATCAAGCGCAATCTCGTTGGCGCGAACCTGTTCCCGGTCAGATGTGATCTGAGCATTGGCAGCCCGGTAGGCTTCCCAGGCACTTGCGACACCTTCTTCAACCGACCGAGTCGCTTCGCGAATCTGCAGCCGTGACTGGCTGTTCCGCTGTTTCGCCTGACGGATCTGACTGTAGACCGCGCCGGACTGGTACAGCGGAATTGTCAAACGACCGGTGACGGTTGCGGATTCAGAATTCTTCACCGTGGAGCTGGGATTGTCGGAATAGCTGTAATCCCCCTGCACGGTCAGTGTTGGCAACAAACTCCCCTTGGCATCCCGGATGGCATGCCGCGTGGCTTCCTCACCGAAACGCGCAGCCATCAGTGCCGGATTGTTGGCAATGGCGATGGACAACGCCTCGTCTTCTGTTCCGGGAAGCGAAGGCAGTGGAGGTGCCGCCTCCAGCGTTCCGGGTGCGGATCCGACAATGCGTTCATACGCAGCGCGTGAGTTCGTCAGGTTTGCTTCGGCACGGATGAGCGCCGACTGGGAGCCGCTGAGCCGGGCTTCAGACTGGGCGACGTCCGTCCGCGTAATCTCGCCGACATCAAAGCGGTCCTGAGAGGCCTCAAGCTGACGCTGAAGAACAGCAACATTGTTGCGGTTGAGCTCCACTGTTGCCGTGTCACGTAGCGTATCCATGTACGCCGTAACAGCACTCAACAAGACGTCCTGCTCGGTACTTGAGAGCTGGGCCCGTCCGGCGGCTACCTGGGATTTGGCCTGCCGTGTCTGGGCGATAGTACGTCCGCCACGAAACAGGTTCTGCTGCAATGTGACCGTCCCCGTATTGGATGTCCGGTCGTCCTTGCTGCTGGTCAGGCCCCCTAGTCCAGCGCCGGCATTGAGATCATTGTCGGTACTGGTGAACTGGCTCGTTCCCGTGGCTGACAGCGACGGACGCCAATTGCTGAGCGCCTGGGCGACACCTTCGTCTGTTGCGCGCAACTCGGCTCTTGCCGCCTGCAGGGTGGGGTTGGAGCCATATGTGGCCACCAGGGTGTCTTCCAGCGACTGAGCGGATACCGCGCCGATGCCACCGGCCAGGAAAAGTGACAGAGACAATGCCGCGACGGATACACCGCCATGGAGCCGTTTTTTCAGGATTTCTGCCGAATAAATGCTCAAAACATCCCCCGCTGGTGCGTTTTGCACTCAAAGCTGTATATCTCGGACCTATATAGGGTGCCGGTGGAAGCAGGTTCAACACCCACACCGGCATCATGGTGCCAAAAAGTGCACCAAACGTGTGTAAATTCCGTGATTTTCCGTTTCAAATCACCGCCTGGACACACCTGTTACGCTCGCAGCGCCCGGTTGGTTGTCTGAATTACGTCAGAATTGGCCAGAACGGCCTAAAAAACGAACCCCTGGGGCTTGTCGAAGCCCGGAATTGGCGCGACTGCGGCACTGAATTCTGCCCGTGCGCTCGCTTCACCGCCGGTGGCTTCAAACACATGTGCCTTGCCGGCAAGGCCTGCTCCGATCACGCAGACGAGTTTTCCGCCGTCTTGAAGCTGCTTGCACAACTCCTCCGGAACATCGGGCAGAGCGCCGTCAACAATGATGGCGTCATACGGCGCCTGGTCCGGGCAGCCGGCCTGAAGTGGTCCTTCGATCACGGCAACATTGTCTGAGCCGGTGTCAATGAGGTTCTGACTTGAGCTGGCGACCAGCGTCGGGTCGCTTTCGAGTGCGACCACGGTTTCGGCCATTTTGGAAACCACAGCGGGTCCGTAACCAAGACCGGCGCCCACATAAAGCACCAGTGCATCCGGCGCGATGTCGGCAAACTGCAGCAGGCGGGCCAGAACCCTGGGCTCCATGATGAAACGCTGGACGCCGTCGTCGGATGTGTGGATGACAAAATCTTCATCCTGATAGGCGACAGAGCGTTTGGCGGCGGGAACGAACACTTCGCGCGGCGTCTCACCCATGGCCTGCAGCACAGCCTTGTCCGTCACATCGTTGGGACGTATCTGACTTTCGATCATGTTGTAGCGGGCTGAAGCGAAATCGAGCATGGACCAAGCCTGACTGAAGAAGGTGCGGACCGGCTGATTGGAGGCCGGCGACGCCAAGATAGCTGTAAGGCGCCTTATAGTCAGCGTCTTGGGGGCTGACAACAAGCCAGTGTGGGCACCCGCACAGATAACAAACAGCACTTTTTCTGTGATTGTTTGCCCGCGCACCATCTGCTATAGCCCGCCCCCTTGGTCGGCGATACCGGTTTTGCCGGACGATCAGGGTGAGGCCACGTGGCGGAGTGGTTACGCACCGGACTGCAAATCCGTTTACCCCGGTTCGATTCCGGGCGTGGCCTCCAATCACTCCTGAAACATCAGAAGAAACAAAGATGTTACTAGGCCGCTGTCTTGCGGTCTTCAGTAACATCTGCATTGGCGGCTTGTGCTTTCTTGGCTGCAGCACGGCGGCCGTACCAGACTTCAAAGCGCCGCCGCATCCGCCGGACGCGCCATGAGTCGACTGATAGAACAAGCAGCCCGAGCGGGATCATCCAGAAGCCGACGATCGGCAGGAAGCCCACCATGCCCATCAACACCAGCAAGACCCCGATCGCGATCCGCACCGGTTTGGGACCGGGAATTCTGTAGGTCCGTCTGCCTAGTTTGATTCGAGCCATGTGGAAGGTCTGGTATCCCATTGGTGGTTTGTGGCAGTGCCGCAGGGTCCCGCAACGAAGCGTGCCCTGTTGTATCCATACAGGTAGGCGGGAATATGGTCTGAGTTAACCCGAATAAAGGCAGTTTTCTTGAATTATGACGAAATCGGGCTTTGCAACGCGTTAAGGGCTTTGCTATAGCCCTGCATCTCGCACGAACAGCTGACCAATGGCTGCTTCGTGAGTGTTCCCCGGTAGCTCAGTTGGTAGAGCAAGCGGCTGTTAACCGCTTTGTCGCTGGTTCGAGTCCGGCCCGGGGAGCCATTTTTCAGGGGCTTCCAACACCCCTGCTCACGGACTGATCAAGCGCAACGCGAAAAACCATCTGTCTGACCGTCTTTAGAAGGGCAGAATTGGATGCAAGCTGCCGCAACATGTCGTGAGACGCTTTCGGACATCATCATCCTTTACCCCGTCGCATGTGACCCGCTCCGTGCTAGACTTTTTGCATGCTTGATTTCACTACATGCCTGACAGCGATGCGCCGCCGCGACCCGGAGTTCGACGGTCTGTTTTTTGTTGGTGTACGGACAACTGGCATCTATTGCCGTCCTGTCTGCCCTGTAAAAACGCCGATGGAGAAGAATGTTACCTTTTATCCAAGTGCGGCGGCGGCAGAACAGGCGGGATATCGCCCATGCCTGAGATGCAGACCGGAAACAGCTCCCTTCAGTCCGGCCTGGAACGGCACACGCACAACCGCTGACCGGGCCATGCGGCTGATTACTGAGGGGGCACTTGATACGGGAACCGTATCGGATCTCGCGGAGCGGCTTGGCATAGGTCCCCGGCATCTCAGCCGCTTGCTTCACGAACACATTGGTGCATCGCCAAAGCAGATCGCGCAGACGCTCCGCATTCAAAGAGCGAAGCGGCTGCTGGATCAAACAGACATGCCCATGGCGGACATTGCTCTTGAGGCTGGCTTTGGAAGCACGCGGCAGTTCAACGCGGCATTCAACAAGCTCTATGGCCGTCCGCCGACGTCTTTTCGGAAGAAGGTACCCAGGACGAAGCAGGCCGGTCCCGTCCGCCGGCGGCTGGTCACAGCTGCCGCTCAGGACGCCGCGCACCCGTGATGCCGGTTACCGGTCTGTAAATCTCCGTCCACCTCCCATAGAGTGGGCACATGCTGTTCTCAATTCGATGGTCCGCGTTGCTGGCGACTGCTGTAGCGCTCCTTTTCCCTTTGTCCGTCAACGCTCAATCCTGCCCCCTCGACCGTCCGGTGGTTTTTGGCGGTCTGGACTGGGATTCAGCGCGTTTTCACAACGCCGTGGCCGCCAGGCTCATCCGGTCCGGTTTCGGGTGTGAGACCACCGAAATTCCCGGTTCCACCATTCCCCTCACCAATGGACTGGCGCGGGGCGATGTCGATGTCCTGATGGAGGTCTGGCGAAACAATCTTGCGGAAGTCTGGGCGAAAGCTGCGGAGCGAGGCACGGTCACGGATATTGGCCCCAACTTTCCTGATGCGGAACAGGGCTGGTACGTCCCAAGATATGTCGTGGAAGGTCCTGACGCCCCTGCCCCAGACCTCAAGAGTGTTCACGACCTGCCCCGCTACACCGAGCTGTTCAGGGACCGCGAAGAGCCTGACAAAGGGCGCTTCTATAACTGTATCGCCGGTTGGTCCTGTGAGATCGTCAACAGCCGCAAGCTCGAGGCATACGGGCTTGATGAGTACTACACGAACTTCCTGCCCGGCACCGGCGAAGCGCTCTCGGCCGCCGTGGCCGGCGCCATCAAGCGTAAACGACCGATCCTTTTCTACTACTGGTCGCCGAGCTGGCTAGACGGCCTCTATGACTTCGTGAAGCTTGAAGAACCTGAGTACAACGCTGCTGCGTTCGAGGCGCTGCGCGATCCTGACAAGCCTCTGCAGGGCGGTGTTGCCTATGCGCTGGCCGCTGTTGCAGTTGGCGTCAATGCTGAGTTTTCACAGGATGCGCCTGAGTTGATCCGTGTTCTGACGGCCTACAACACGACGTCCGCAATGGTGTCCGGTGCGCTGGGCCAGATGCGCGAGAACGATCTCACTCCCGAAGAAGCGGCGGATTTGTTTTTGCTCGAAAACACCGACCACTGGGAAAGCTGGCTTCCGGATGAAAGCCGAACGCGTGTTCTCGCTGATCTGGCAATGAACTAGAGCGGCCTGACAGTGTTTCCCGATCTTGGATCTCCGCTTCGCACGGCTGCAAATGATGCCATCGACTGGTTGATCACCACCCATGGCACCAGCTTTGATGCAGTGTCAGATGCCCTGTTGGCGACCTTTC
>JANQMQ010000216.1 GCA_028279995.1 Candidatus Phaeomarinibacter sp.
TACATGTCGTCACCCATGGTGGCACGCATGGCTTCAATAGGATCGATGGGGCCACGCGCAATATAGGGTGTGTTGACGCCGATCACGCCTGCGACCCGGTCCGGGTGGCGCAGGGGCATCTGCCAGACCACAAAGCCGCCCCAGTCGTGGCCGCAGAAGATGGCCTTATCGATGCCCAGTTCATCGAGCATGGCGACCATGTCCCCGGTGAGGTGCTCCATGTCGTAGTCTTCAATGGCAGCCGGTATCTCGCCCGTCGCCGCATCAACCGTGCGGCCATAGCCGCGCTGGTCTGCGGCAATTGCCCTGAATCCGGCTTCGGCAATCGCGGGCATCTGATGGCGCCATGAATAGGCCAGTTCCGGGAACCCATGGCACATGACCACCGGCAGGCCGCTGCCTTGTTCGTAGACGGCGAGTTTCAGGCCGTTGGCTTCTATGAAGGTTGGATTGGGGAAGGACATGGAACTCGTCTTTCAAAGTCGTGGAAATTGACAGGTCAAACCGTCGCTGGTTTTGCGCCCAGCCGGTCATGCATCTCGTTGCGCTCTGGTCCCAGGCGGGGTGGATAGAGATGCCGCTTGAATGCCTTGGGGCGCAGCCACATGAGGATGATCCGTGCCATGTTTGCCGGCCGCTGCAGCCAGTCCGTCGGGGCTTCCAGCATGTGAAAGCCCTTCATGGCCTCACGCAGCAGCTGTGCATTGCCGCGCACCGCAGGGGTGACAGCGTCTTCCGCAAAGCTGGCCGTCAGGCGGCCTTTCAGACTTCTGGTTCTGGTGTTTGTGACACCGCGCTCGGCCTGCCGCATGGAACTGCGGTCCTGCTTGACCATGTTGTCGTAGTAGGGGCGAATGGCGTCTTCGAGCCTTTGGGCGTAGCAGATGGCGCGCTCAACGGGGTCCGGCGTCTGCTGCAATGTATCAGCGAGGGTGTGTGCCTCGACAAAGGCACAGGAGCACCCGCGCCCGTAAAGCGGATTGGTTCTGATTGCTGCGTCACCGACTGCGAAGAATCCCATGACCATGGGTTTCCGGTCGCCGGCCTCATTTTCGGTGATGTAGGAGCGCCAGCGACTGGCCAGTTTTCCCATGCCCAGCACCTTGCTTGCTGGCTCGCTGCGCGCTGGCGATACCCAGTTCGCAATGCCGGGGAGGGCCTGGCAGGCGGCATCGAACTTCGCAGGATCAACCATTGCCATGCGCAGGCCGGTTTCAATTTCCGGCACGGCAAGCGTGATGGAGAAGCAGCCATTGTCCGCCGGGAAGACACCGTATTTTAGATAGCCCAGATCGCCGGCGCCGGGCACATCGCCGCGTTCCGGTTCGCTGACACCTGATTTGAGGCGGTAGTGGCGGGTGAAGTACAGGATCCCGCAGGGCGCGGTTTCTTCTGTCGGTTCAATACCGTGCCCGGCCATCCATGTTGCGACCTGCGAGGTGCGACCGGTTGCATCAATCACAATATCAGCTTGCTGCGCCGACAGGGGGCGGGTGTCGGTTTCCGCCATTACACCGGTAATGCGCGGTGGCGTGGTTGAGGTATCAAGAATGATGTCCCGCACTCGGACGCCGGTTTCGAGTGTGACATTGGGGAGCTCCTCAACATATCCGCGGATGACATATTCCAGTGTGGTGCGTCGGGACGTCAGAATGGTGAGGTCCCTGTCTCCCGGTGCCGGTGCATAGCTATTGCGGAGTGTTGAGGGCAGATTGTCTTCAAAGGTCAGTTCCCGACATCCGGCATCCAGCAATTGCTGCAGCAGATCCGGATAGGTATCGCGCAGCAACTGGTACAAGACGGCCAGGAACGCGTGGCTGTGTCTGATATGGCCGACGCCTTTGCGGTTCCAGTCCGTGAAAGCTTCATCCGGTGAGGTAGCGGGCGGGGGTGCATCGCGGTCGAGTATGGTGACCTGATGTCCATCCCGGCTCAGCGCAAGGGCGGACGCAAGGCCTGCGATACCGGACCCCAGGACAAGGACGCTGTGTGTCGTTTCGCTGCTTGGGTAAGGGAACGGCGTGGCAGCCGAAGACGGTTTCACTTTTGACGGTCCGCGCGATGAATA
>JANQMQ010000641.1 GCA_028279995.1 Candidatus Phaeomarinibacter sp.
CGGGGTGAAGCCAAAACGGGACCCGAGGAAGGAACCCAGCGTGGCACCGAGATGAACCGCCGGGCCTTCGCGGCCGGCACTTGCACCGCCGCCAAGGGAGATGACGGAAACGACAGCGCTGCCGATACCCTTCCAGAATGGAATGCGGGCGGCCCCGATGGCGCGCGCTGCAATGACGTCGGCCACACCTTCTGCGCGGTTACCGGGCTGTATGTAGGTAAGCCACAGACCAACCACGAGGCCGGCGGTGGTAGGGCCTGCTACGATCAGCCAGGCCGGTGTCTCCTGGAGGATGCGGAACAGGTTTTCTTCCGCGTCGCCGATCCACAGGAACTGGATGCCGCCAATGGCCAGGCGAAACCCAATGGCCGCATAGCCTGCCAGCACGCCAACGATCAGGGCCACCAGCCACACACGAGGTACCGGAGACGTGGTGGCGCGGCGCACGGCGTTTTCAAGCCTATGGCGTCTGGATGTCAGCGGGGCATCACTCATGCACTCGAATTCCCTTTCTGACACATGGATAAACCGCCTGCGGCCATGTTGGAAGCAAAGGCTTAACCATGCACGAAGGTTTGGGATGGATTCTCTCGTTTGGGGCGATCCCGGCAGGTCCGACTGCTAACTTGGCCACGTAGTCAGTCTGAGTGTTGCGGACTCGGGAGAAAGCCAGATGGGAAACGTTGTCGCGTTTAGTCCAGTACGCTCCAAGCTGTCTGAGGGTATCGATGGCAAGGAAGTAGATCAGAAGGCCCTGGGCCGGCAGATCGAGGCCATTGTCGAGGCGATTGATGCTCAGAAGGCGGAGATTGCCGTGTTCCGGGCACGCATGGAGCAGCTGCGTCTAGAGATGAAGTCGCTGGATGCCTCAATGTCTCTCTACAAGCAGCGTCTGTCGAATATCCCGCACGGGCAGCTAATCAGAGCGACACGCCGCCTTGAAACGCTCATGACAGACGGAGCACCAAGGTCGGCCTAGCTGATCTACTTGCACTGGCCGATAGAGTTTGGTCCGCACACATATGTCCCGTTGGTCCATGTTGCGCCGGTAAGATCAGCATCCAGAATGTCGGTGTTGCCAAGGCGCGCGCCTGTGAGGTTTGCTCCTCTGAGGCTTGCCTTGAAAAAGCGCGTCCGGCGCAGGTCAGCCCCGCTCAGATCTGCCCCATTCAGATTGGCGCGGGTGAAGTCCGCTTCGCGCAGATCTGCGTCGGTGAAATCTGCATTGGCGGCACGGGCACGCATGAACTTCGACCGGCGTGCGTCCACATCCACGAGCACTGAACCGGTCAGGGTTGCCCGGATCAGGCGCGCCTCACGAAGCTTTGCCCCGGTCAGGTCCACGCCGATGAGCGGCTTGTCCTCAAGGTAACAGCGATGCCAATTGACCCCGGGCAGAGCCGGGCTCTGACAGTCGGCGCCGATCTGCTGCGCGTGGGCGGGAGACAGACTGGCAGGTAGCATCAGTGCAAGGGTGAAGAGTAAGAACTGAATCACGCGCCTGCAGCTCCTGCGGTCGCTTTCTTGGGAATTCCGATGACGCGGCCGACCTGAGGCTTGATGGGCAATTCAGCATGCGCCTTTCTGAGGGCTTCAAGCTCCGCCATCACCCAATCGGGCATCGGTGCGGAACGGCGGGTCTCCATGCTCACATGGATGCCGATCTGCTCCATGGTGGCGGCCAGATAGCCTTCTTCAGCATGATACATTTCTAGAAACATATGGATGCGCTTGGCGTCATAGTCCAGTAGCTGGCAGGTCACCTTGATGGGATCGTGAAGAGAAAGTTCCTGCGCATAGGTCACATGAATTTCCGCTGTGAAGACTGATGCAAGCTGCTTCGTGACGTAGTCTTCGCTGATGCCCAGGTCCATGAAAAGGGCATCCACGGCCTTGTCAAAAACCATGTTGTAGAAGGCCATGTTCATATGGCCGTTGTAGTCGATCCAGTCTTCGATCACCTCCATCGGAGGTGCTATGAGGGGCGCGGCGTATTTGTTTGGGTCAGCAGCCATAGACATGCCTGTTCAGGTTGATGAAATTCGGATCATTCAATCATAGGCCCGGGCCTCGCTGATCCCAAGCGGCTTGCATGCGTCAAATTCTATAAGTCCGACTGAATACCCCATGAACAGGGAGGGTGTCTGCACCGCTTGCTTTCCGATGTAAGCTCCTGGGAAAGTGCATGTAGCTCCAGCAGATTACCGGACTTATCTCATGGATTTGCCAGACACCCCCAAATGCCCCGCGGCACCACTGGTGATTGAGGCCCTTCGTCCGTCCTTTGGCGACCGGCTGTCTACGGCTCAGGCCGTGCGGGATCAGCATGGGCATGACGAAAGCTGGCATGCCGGTGCCGCGCCGGACGCGGTGGTGTTTCCGGAAACAACACAGGAAGTGTCGGAGATTGTTACTCTGTGCGCGGCGCATGATGTGCCGGTCATACCTTTCGGGGCGGGGACATCTCTTGAGGGGCATGTGACAGCGGTTCACGGAGGCCTTGCTCTGGATATGTCGCGCATGACGCGTGTGTTGCGGGTGTCGCCGGAAGACCTGGACTGCACAGTCGAAGCCGGAATCACCCGCAAGGCGCTGAATGCCGATCTGCGCGATACCGGCCTGTTCATGCCGGTTGATCCTGGTGCGGACGCAAGTCTCGGCGGCATGGTCGCGACCCGTGCCAGCGGCACCAATGCGGTCCGGTATGGCACCATCCGCGAAAACGTCCTTGGACTGACAGTTGTCATGGCGGACGGGTCCATCGTCCAGACCGGAGGCCGCGCGCGCAAGTCTGCTGCCGGATATGACCTGACGCATCTCCTCATCGGTTCTGAAGGGACGCTGGGCATCGTGACGGAGATCACGCTGCGGCTCCATGGCATTCCGGAGACCATCGGCGCTGCCACTTGCACCTTCAAGACCGTCGATCAGGCTGTCACCACTGTCATAGAAACCATTCAGTCTGGGATACAGGTGGCACGGATTGAACTCCTGGACGACACAATGGTTCGGGCCTGCAACGCCTATTCAAAGCTGTCTCTGCCTGAGCAGCCGATGCTGTTCCTGGAATTCCATGGAACGCAGGCCTCGGTGCAGGAACAGTCTGAGCGGGTCGCTGACCTTGCCGCTGCAAATGGTGGTGGGAATTTCGAGTGGAGTGCGCAGGCCGAAGACCGGTCACGGTTGTGGGAAGCAAGACACAATGCCTACTACTCCGCGCTGGCGCTGGCACCGGGCAAGAGCGGGTTCACTACGGATGTCTGCGTGCCTGTGTCCCAACTCGCTGACGTCATCGCG
>JANQMQ010000001.1 GCA_028279995.1 Candidatus Phaeomarinibacter sp.
ATTTCAGACCCTCAGACTGCCACATAGGCGCCATCAAGGGGCAGAGCGGCACCGTTCATATAAGCCGCCTTGTCGCTGCACAGCCAAGCGCACAACTCGCCGACTTCACAGGGCTCTGCCATGCGCTTCGCAGGAATGTTGTCGATGAGCGGGGCCAGAACTTCCGGTGTTGTATCGAGCACATTCTGCACGAGTGGTGTCTTCACCGCTCCCGGACATACTGCATTCACACGGATGTTCTGTGTTGCATATTCAGCGGCTGCACTCTTTGTCATGCCAACAACACCGTGCTTGGCCGCGGTGTACTGAACAATCTGCGGACTGCCAATCAGTCCCATAATCGATGCAATGTTCACGATGACGCCGCCGCCCGATGCTTCCATATGAGCGAGTTGGTGTTTCATGCACAGGAAAACGCCGCGCAGATTGACCGAAATGACCTCGTCAAAGTCCTCTGTTTTCGTCTGCGAGAACGAGCACAGGGTTCCTTCAATACCGGCATTATTGATTGCGAAATCAACCTGTCCAAAACGACCAATGGCCGCTTCAAAAGCCTGGCGCACGCTTTCTTCATCGCGCACATCACCCTGGGTGCAGACGGCATTGTGTCCTACATCCAACAGATCGCGCGCAACGCTGTCAGCCGAAGCGCCGATCAGGTCAAAGCCCGTGACGTTGGCACCGTATTCGGCAAACACCTTGGCGGTGGCAGCCCCGATGCCTGACCCGATGCCGGTGATGAAGACCGTCTTGCCTCTCAGGTCCATTACCCGTTCCTTCCAGTGGCGGTGCCGTATGACATTCGTCGCGTCCGGCATTCTTAGTGAAACTCGACAGGCATCTTGCCCAGGACCCGGAAGAAGGATTCCGACCAGGCGCACTCGTCATACTGGATTTGTGCTTTTGGCAGCCGTGACACAAAGGCATGGAACGCCCGGCTGGCTTCCATACGGGCGAGCTGGTTGCCCAGACAGGTGTGCGCGCCGCCACCAAAAGAGGTGTGGCTGATGCCCGTCCGTGTGATGTCCATGGTGTCAGGATTGTCATGAACCCGCGGGTCATGATTGGCAGCGCCGAGCATCATCCAGAGCACGGCATTCTCCGGTAGTGTCTTGCCGCCTACCGCATAAGGCTCCTTGAGGACACGCCAGTTGAACAGGACCGGTGTGTCATAGCGCAGGCATTCTTCGACCGTATTCTTTGCCAGGTCCGGATTCTGTTTCAGCAGCTCTGCCTGGTCCGGGTTCTCGATGAGTGCCTTTGTGCCATTGCCGATCAGGCCGATGGTGGTTTCAAACCCGGCGATCAGCAGACCGATTGCCTGAATGGCAAGCTCAACGTCTTCCAGCCGGTCACCCTTTTCTTCTGACTGGATGAGATTGGTCAGCAGGTCCTCGCGCGGATTGGCCCGGCGCAGCTTGATCTGCTCTTCGAAATAATCAGCCATCTGTTCGCCGGCCTGCCGCGTTTGCTCGACCACGTCTTCTGGCAGGAAGCGGGCAAAGAACGCATTGGTGCGCGCGGCGGTCCACACCGTGAACTGGTCGATGTCTTCTTCTGGCAGCCCCATGATCCGGCAGATCATGCGGGAGGGGATGCGCAACGCCAGGTCTTCAACAACATCCATGCCGCCCTGCTTGAGGGCCTTTAGCATGGCTTCATCAACCACACGGTCGATCTCGCCTTCAATGTGCTGAAGCGCCTTGGGCGTGAAAGCACCAAGTACCAGCCTGCGCAGGCGGGTATGCGCAGGCCCGTCCATGTTGAGCATGAAGTCCCGGAAACTGCCGCGCCGGTCCTGGTCGTCCATATTGGGGGATGATCCATCGGCCAGTGTCTGGCTTGTGGGAGCATTGCGGAATACATCTACAACATCCGCATGCCGTGATATTCGCCAGGGACCAACAGGCGTTTCATTGACGGGATCATTCTCCCGCAGCTGGTTCATCGCCGGATACGGATCATCCCGGAAACTGGGGGCAAAGGGATTGGCGCCGGCCCAGCCATCATCTTCCACTGCTGCTGCATTCTGATCGCTCATGATGCGTCTCCGGCTACCTTGAAGACGTCATAGATGACCTTGCCCGATCCGAACTCGCGCATGCAGCCAAGAAATACGTGCCGGCCGAGCCATGCGTGCTTGTCGGAGTCGGTCTGAAAGTATGGCGTCGAGTAGAAATACATCTCGCTGCCGGGAATAGTGCCGCCATTCTGGATGGTTTCAATCTGCCCGGGCGTCATATCGCCGATGCCGTTGTAGTGGCAGTAGGCATGGGTGCCGTCATCCAGCTCAACGGAAAACCGCACATCCAGATACCAGACCCCGTTGGGCATGATGGTAATCCAGTCCCCGGCGGGTGAGACGACGGAGCCTGAAATGCCCGGTCCATGCATGTCGATGCTGGTCACATTCCAGACCATCTGGGTGCCGACACTGTGTACGGGCGCCGCAACCGCGTCCCATGTGAAGGCGTATTGAAGTTTTGGTGCGACTGCACCAACAGGTGCACCTGATCCATCGGCTCCCATATAAACTCCCCTTGAGCTTTGTGTGGTCTTGTTGGGGGGAGTGTCGGAAATTTGCCTCGCGACAAACCTACCAATTTGGGTGGGCTTTAGGAGGTGAGGTCAAAAAACTGTGCCGCTTTGGCGGCCGCTGTGCGGTTTTTGACATTGAGCTTGGCGAAAAGATTCTTGAGATGCCAGGCAACGGTGTTGGGTGTGATGCCGTTTTCTGCGGCGATCTGCTTGTTGGTCTTGCCGGCTGCCAGGGCTGCCAACAGAGTGCGCTCCCGGCGGGTCAGGTCTTCGACCGGCGCCGACATCTCCTGCTCTTTGGGTGCAAAATCCAGTTCCACCGTAAACAGAGAGGCGAGTTCCCTGAGATAGCCGTCGTCGATGGGGGGCAGGTTGCCGGCACGGCCATGGGCGATCCGACGCAAGGTATCCCGCATCAGCGATGTGCAGTCCCACAACTGGTCCTGGAAAACTCGCAGATACCGCCCCGGAGCGCCGCGGGAGATTGCCTTGGCCAACTGGCGTGTGGCGCGGTCGTCCTTACCGGCCTGATGAAGCGCACGGGCGTCCAGCAGCAGGAAGCGGATGAGCGCACCGGTTCGCCCCGATGCCTCCGCCTCCACAAGGAACGGTGTAAGCATGCTGCGGGCCTGCTCGATGTCCCCCTGCAGGGTCAGCAGCAGTGCCTTGGCGCGCACATAGTGGCTGCGCGAGCGCGGCCAGATGCGGTGAGAGATCGGCGTATCATTGGTGGTGATGCGGTCCAGGTCTTCGACAGCTTCAGTGGCCTGTGACAGTCGGCCCATGGAGGCAAGGCAATTCACCCGTTCAGCCAACGCATGAACAAGTAACCGCCGGTGGCC